>CALGND010000104.1 GCA_937958675.1 uncultured Granulosicoccaceae bacterium | reverse complement strand
CTGTTCGTGTTGGATTGTATTTCGTTATTTGTTTCGAGCCGGTAATCTATCTTGTTTTTGATCATACTTTCTTTGATCGGATCAGGTTCTGGATCCGACGTCAGGTCTGAATCACAATCACGACCGCCTGGTTTTCTATCAGCACCTAATGATACTATTTTGTATCCATCAACTTGTAAGCGATACTGGAAAGGCGTACCCCACGTGTCGTTGTTCAAACTCGCAATATATGGGCCTTGCCACTTAGTAGGGACCGGTGGAGCAGTCGGTGGGTTGAGCAACGCCTCTAACCCTTGCTGTGTAGTTGGGTATCGATAATGCTGTAGCTTGTAAAGCTCTAGAGCTTGAGAAAAATTGTTAATGTCTTGCCTAGCTCGGCTATCACCACAACTTGGCCCGTCATAACCAGGCGCTATCATTATTCTCGGCGCTAGAAATGCTACCGAAAATGCAACTAGCCCGGCGGTACATGACAATATCAAGATTATTTTTTTGTGGTTAACCAAGATATTTCAAATCCAATTGAGAGTTCGCTGTGTTGGCAAACAGTCGTCCTAATCAGAGTATAGTTGAGCGGCAGCTTTAATAATCTGCCTTCCAGATAGCAGACCTTCGCCACAACAGCAGCTTCGTCTCAAAAGTCCCCTTTGCCGACTGTCTCATGGTCGTGATTTCATGAAGTCGAACAAAAATCCTTTGCAGTTCTTAGTACGTTGTAACGATGCGGACCAAGCCGCTTACTAATCAATAAAGATACGCAGCACCAGAGGATTCAAGTGAGCCACCATTCTGATTACCGTTTACACCCGTTGCCAGATTATTTTCGTAAGGGGCACCGACGACTAATGTACCTCCATCCTTACTCAAACTGACCGAATAGCCAAATTCATCGAATTTGTCGGGATTGATGGCTCTCAGGATATCCAGCTGTCGCCAGCTTCCATCGCTGTGTTTAAACACATAAACCGCACCATAGGATCTGAGTGATGCATCAAGTGTATAGGCACTGTTACCCGGTAAAGCTCTGTCATGAGTGCCTTCACTAACTACCAAAGTGCTACCGTTTCCACTCAGACTGACCGAACTACCGAAAAATCGGGTATCGTCAACATGACTACCTTTAATGTAAGCTTGTTGTTGCCAACTACCATCGCTCTTTACGAACACATAGGCTGCTCCCGAGGCAATACTTGAATTATCATTCTGATCGCCGTTTATTTCACTTGCAGCACTGCTCTCACCCGATGCTCCGACCACTAAAATTTTACCATCGGCACTTAAACTCACGGCGTCACCAAACAAATCCTCTGCGTCTGTATTACTGGCTTTTAGATAAGATCGTTGTTGCCAATTACCATTGATGCGCTCGAAAATGTACACAGCACCGGCACCGGGAGCGTTGTTGTTACTCTGATTGCCATTAACTCCAGTGGCTGCACTCGACTCTCCAATGGCACCAACCGCAAGCGTATTACCATCCGCGCTCAAGCCGAGCGCCCTACCGAATGCATCAAATTCATCAGTATTGCTGGCTTTCAAATAGGCCTCTTGTTTCCATATGCCATTTACATTTACAAATACATAAACCGCACCCGAGTAAATGGTGTAGTTATCGCCCTCATCCCCATTCACTCCAGTTGCGCCGCTGCTTTCCCCGGATGCTGATACCACCATCGTATTACCATCTTCACTGAGGACAACGTCACTTCCAAACAAGTCGCCTAAGCCCGTGTTACTTGCCTTAATATAATCTCGCTGTTGCCAATTACCGTCGTTGTTAGTGAATACATAGACGGCACCAAATGGAAGCACTGTATCGGAGTAATCATTCTGATTGCCGTTTATACCCGTCGCTGCGCTGGATTCCTCATACGATCCTATTGCCAACATGTCACCATCCGCATTGAGGCTTATCGCATTTCCAAAGGATGCGCTTTGATCTGGGTTGCTGGGTTTTAGATAGGCTTGCTGTTGCCATTGATCGTTACTTCGCTTAAAAACATAGACTGCACCAGCTCTTTTAGCGGAATTGTCATTCTGATTACCGTTTACCCCTGCAGCCGCACTTTGTTCCTCTGGGGCGCCTATTGCCATCACAGTACCACCCGCATTTAACGATACAGCAAATCCAAAGATATCGCGTTTTTCAGCATTACTCGCTTTAAAATATCCAATAGCATTAACAATTGAACCAGACATAATCAATTCCTCAGAGTTCACACAGCTATCAGCTTTACAGGCCTGAACTATATAACGCGCATTAACTTTTTTATACAGTGCTACACGATGATCATATATTTGTGTTGTAGATTTAAGATCCTCACTTACTCGAACAAAGCTAGATAAGCCATCGGACTTTTCCAGAACGCGATAATATTGAGCGCCTAGCGTTGGTTGCCAGCTGATGCGAATGGTTTTATCCGCTACTAATTCAAGTGAAGCAACCACTGGTTCGAGCGTATCCTCAACAAGAGAATTTGTGTTGTCGACAGATTCAATCGCATTGTTTAGTCGATCGTCACCTGTTGTATTCGATGCAGAGTGATCCAATTCGTTACCGCCACTGCCGCCCGTGGTGCTATTGCTAGCGGGCGTTACCATATCGTTGGTAACATTCGATTGATCACTTGGGATCGGTGCAGCATCGCTGGAAGAAGTAAAGCCAGAAACAAGTAATAAACTTAATACGCTCGCGAAAAACATGATCGCAATTCGAACTGTGAAGGAGAAATGAGAGTTCATGAATATGTCCTGTTAAAAGTAATTAACCCTGCGAGTAAAATATTGTGCTCCATGAGAGATTGCTGCAACGATGTCAAGATGCCAAAATGTCTATAACTAAATTTCCTTATCTAGATTGGTATGCGGACATTCATCGTTACATTAGCAAATGCTGCTAGCTGCATTACAAATTCAGACTACAATTCTTAGCTAGATCAAGCGACAATCGATCGCCTAAATACGCACTCCATAGCCGATCCGGTTAAAAATTAAATTTACCATCAATTTGGCCTTGAAGCGTTATTCGAATTGGAGAGATTCCTCAGTAGCAATTGTCCATGAATCCGCATTGCTCGAAATATATCTACTTATTTCTGCAGTAGATTCCTGAGCTGACCTTTTCCAAAATCGAGTACGAGAGTTTCCATAACGAGCGGGATCTCCACGGTGAGTTTGGACACCATCTCAGTCAAAACAAAGGGTTTTTAAGTTTAGTGTGCAGTTGAGTTAACAATCCGCTTAGGAATTTCATTCCGATCGGAACACGATTCGTTCTATGACCGCTTCGTTCTATACTGGGCCGATCGCGCATGAATATACTAAAACCAGCGCGTCTGCTTAGCTAAATTCAATCAACTCAGAACCGGCCGTAGTCGTGATCATTAGCTCGGGCGGGCAAGGCTCCTGAAGCAGATATTGCTAAGACTTAAACTCCATCTGGTAGTGAGTCTCGGTTTCTCCGGCAACAACGAAGCCGACGCGCTGGTAGAATTTAATTGCTCGTGGATTAACCTTCATAACCTGCAGGCGGACCGGGAGATCCTTCTTACAGGCCTCGTGCTTGATCAACGCCATGCAGTGCTCCCCGATTCCTTGGCCTTGATGATTTGGATGAATAATAAGTTGGTTAACCTTAATGCAGTCAGATTCAGCGACTACAGAAACGAATCCTACGGCTCGTCGATCGACCGTTATAATCTTGACTTCACTAGGTGCGAATCGCGCTATATGATAGTCGCGCTGTTCGGCTTCGTCCCAATTGCCATATTGCCTCTCCACGTAGTGAGAAAAAGCAGCTTTCTTGAGACTGTAGACTGCATTGCTATCGGTCTCGGTCGCTTCTCGAAGACTAATTTGCGGAATGCTATGCATCAGCCTAAGTTACCACCTTAGCGAAAGGCAGAAAAGGGCCGTTCTGCGACCAGATATTACCGGCCGGTATGTCCCGATTAACGATTTTCTAGCTGACGAAGCTGCTGTTAGTGCATGACTTACGATGCCCCATACGCACACTGCGTTAGCATCAGGCAGCTATTTTTACACTTACTTCTGGGACTACGGCTTATGCATCGTGGCCACAAGCACGTAAAAAACGCTTAATGGTTTCTTCCATCCCATAAATCAATGCGTCTGCCGTCAGCCCATGCCCTATCGATACTTCCGCAAGCTGTGGGATTTGCTCGATCAATGCAGGCAAGTTGTCTACTGTTAAGTCATGGCCGGCGTTAATCCCTAAGCCTGCCTGGAAAGCTGCGTTAGCACTAGCGCCTAACTTTTCAAGCTCTTCAGTTGCGGCAGCTGGGTTATCGTAAGTTCCACCGTATGGGCCCGTGTAAAATTCCAGCCGATCACAACCCGTTTTCACCGCCCATGAAACACCGGCAGGATCCGGATCTGAAAATAACGCCGTGCGGATACCTAACTTAGACAGGCGATCAATCGAGGTGCTCAACAAATTATGATTGGCCTGAAAATCCCAACCATGATCCGATGTGGCTTGTGACGGATCATCGGGTACTAACGTAACTTGATCAGGCTTTACCGATTCGGCAATCTTTAAAAAATGCTCTGTCGGGTAACCTTCAATGTTAAATTCAGCAGAAGGAAACTCTTCTTGTATTAGCGTATGTAATTCTGGAATATCGGAAAACCGAATATGTCGCTCATCGGGCCTTGGGTGTATGGTTAAACCATGGGCGCCGGTGGATAAGGCAATACGCCCCATCTCCACAACGCTAGGCCATGGCAAGTCACGTCGGTTACGTAGTTGCGCAATTGCATTAAGGTTTACTGACAGTGTTGTTGCCATGGTCGTTTCCGGTAGTAACTACGGTAAATTTGGTCGTTATCTTATGATATCGCATTAGCGCTGCCGCACCAGCTCCGCCATCGCAGTGGCGTCCTCCGATGCCAATTCTTGCAAACCCGCTATCACTCCCTTCTTATCGGCAGCATTCTTGTTTTGACTGATTTTCCATTTACCTTGAAATCGGTCAATTTTTATTTCAATTCCCACAATACCTTTAAGTTGCTGAGCTAAAAACTTGGCAGGTGCATCTTCGGGTTTCCAAGGTGTGGCTTGGTTCGCTTCATGAGTAAGAGTTAACGATGCAAGATGTTCTCTTAACCAATTTTCATCATGCGTTATTGTTAGTTTTCCGTAGGCATGAACGAGCGCGTAGTTCCAGGTTGGAACAACCTTCCCATGCTCTGCTTTTGATGCATACCACGACGGCGTAATATACGTGTGCGGCCCTTGGAAAATAAGCAAAGTACTTGGCTTAGCGCTAGCTGCTTCAACGATCGGATTTCGTATCGCCACATGACCACGCAAAGTGCCATTAGTGGATAAATCACTATGCAGTACAAACGGAATGTGGTCGGCTGTAGGGCCATCTACACCACAAGTTACCATTGCACCAAACGGATGCTGTTTGATAAGTGAATGCAATACCTCTAAGCGCTCTTCTTTCATTGGTGGTGGTACAAACATACCCTTCTCTAGCATTGTTCTAATGCCTTCGACAATGCCACAAAATACAAATAGTGTCACCCGTATACAGCATAAGTGCTATGCCTCGGTTGGACCCTTGCTATTTGGTCTCTTTAGTCGCTGGAGTGATACATTGCTCAATGGTTTCACATTGACACGACATCAATCTGCCTAGTACTGCTTCCGCTTGTTTAAGCTCTTTGATTTTTTCCCTTATTTCCTTTCGTTTCAATTCCACGACGGGCTGCCATAAGCCATCCTCTTTGTGGCCTTCTGAGTAACGCTCCAACAAGCTTTGAAGCTCATTGATTGTAAAACCTGCTGCTTGGCCTAGCTGTATAAAACGCAAGGTCGCTAATGCGCTACTGTTAAATTCACGCACACCCGATACTCGATCAGGCGGCGGTAACAGGCCACGTTTTTCATAATAGCGAATAGTGGATGACGGAATATCCAATCGTTTGGCCACCTCTCCTATCCTCACGAATTACTCCGTACATAAATGCGATACCCAATATAAGTAACAACTGACGCAACGCTGATAAAGGCTACTGTAATTCCAATGGTTTGGACGATGGGTGGAACATCTAATAGTGATGCAGTCGCGCCAGCTCCACCAAACCCCAGCAACACGAACAATAGTGGTGCCTTACATGCCACGACGCAAAGCCCTATAAAGGCAACACCTTTAGCGCCAATTTTTTTCGAACTCTTAACTTGTTTGCCTTGAATTTTCGCACTCATTGATTATCCCTCTGCAATTGTTTATGAAACACATCTATTAGGTCCGAAGCTTCACGAGGGCCTTAAATCAACAGCGTTAAATCCTGCGATGGCCCGCTCAGACAATAAGCTGGAGAACCGCAGAATGATCTCGACCTTCAGCGCAGAACGCCAAATTTGTCGCTCATCTGGCGTAAACGTGCAGTTAACAGCTTTGGATTTTGACAAGATATACCCAGCCCTTCTTATTGTTACAAAGACTGTACTACTTAAACCATGGTTTAAGTCAATAGGTATTTTTAGAATTGAGTACTAGACCGTAGCTTAACCGCTGTTACTAACCAAATTTGTCGTA
>CALGND010000103.1 GCA_937958675.1 uncultured Granulosicoccaceae bacterium | reverse complement strand
AAGGTATTTTGGGGTGTTGCCGAATCTGTCAATCTAGTGGATGTAATCAACCAACGGGATTCGGTTGAGGGTGCTGATCGTACGGCAAAATTAGGCCAACCGATGATAAACGTGTTTACATCTCGCGAATGGGGCGATTTTGAACTCTATATTTTGCCAGGCTTTAGAGAACAAACCTATCCTGGTGAGAACGGACGCCCACGAGCATCGGTGGTGATCGATACGGATGCCGCACGTTTCGAATCAGACGATAAAGAACATCATATTGACCTTGCGTTCCGCGTAACGAAAACCCTAGGGGATTGGGATGTGGGCCTACACGCTTTTACTGGCACCTCACGTGACCCTGAGCTTGTCTTCAATACGAATACAGGAAAGCTTATACCGTTTTACTATCAAAAGAATCAAGTAGGAATAGACGCACAAGCTACGCTCGAAAGCTGGTTACTTAAGGCCGAGCTTATTGGCATTTCGGCTGATCGTATTGAAGATCACGCCGAACTGGTTACCGGGTTCGAGTATAGCTTCTATGGTATTGCGCAATCCGATGTTGATTTAGGTGTGGTTGCGGAATGGTTGTACGATGATCGTAAGAACAATAATGTTCCAAGCACGAATCCATTTCAAAATGATCTACTCATCGGCTTACGATTTGCTCTCAACGATGAGCAGTCAACTGATGCATTGTTGGGAATCATTACCGATCTCGATGGCGAGGGCGAAATCATAAGCCTGGAAGCCAATCGCAGAATCGGGAGTAAAGTAAAAGCATCACTTGATATGCGCTACTGGGTTAACCAACCAGCAAACGCGCAGTTCGCGAACGAAGATTACCTGCAGTTTGAACTCGCTTATTTCTTCTAATACTGGCCCACTACTAGCTAGGCTCGGTATCGCTTTGTTCGTACTCGGCCACGGATTTTTGCAAGCGCAACATGTCGCTATGCATTTTGATTAATTGTTGACGAACATCTTCAAAGTAACTTTCCAGATAGGCCTGGACAACATCAACGACCTCATCGCGTTCCTCATCGTTTAATCGCGACAACATATCCAAATCAAGGACAGATTGCGACGGTATTGGAGGCCCCGGGTATTTTTTTAACGAAACTTGAGCGAGTTCGTTCCATCGCTTAGCTACGTTTTTATCAGGATGGCTCGAGATCGTTTTCTGAATATGCTTTTCCAATAGACGAGCTTGTGCTGTTTCGCCGGTTGGTAAATAGTGTATATCGCCCATGGAAGTTATCCTTTGTTCCTAGCGCCATGATAAACCTCACACATAAAATTCCATCCAAGTAGTTCTCATATTGTGAACTTGCTCATTATAAACACGTCAAACTTGTGACATCGTAGTGCCGGCACTGAGTTATTGCAAAGAGCCACAATTAACAACTGAACAAACCTAATAAAACCGCCATAATTACGTCATATAACAGCTAACGCTGCCTAAAAATTCGATGTGATGGAGACCCCATTGAAGTTACCGTTTAAATTGTTTGTATTGATTGGTAGTACGCTAGTGTTTGCTGCAGGATGCAGCTCTTCTACCGTTAGTGCGCCTACAGAAACCGGCGACGCTGGCACTGCAATAGACGATCAAACTACTGGTGCGACTACTGGTGCGACTACTGGTACGACTACTGGAACGACTACTGGAACCACCACAAGTAGTATTAACGATACAGGTGAACCAATAGTATTAAAGGCTTTACCTCAACCGCCATTAACCCCAGCACCAAATTCATCACACGAAACTACGTTAGCTACCGACCCTGTTTCATCCGTAACGAGCTTTTTTCTACGTCAAGACCCTGCAGGCGCGATTCCAAACACAGATCCACAACCTACTGAACGCGAGTTCGCGGCTGGCCTCGCCCCTGCTGTCATTACAAAGCCTGAGGGACTCGATACAACGATAAATAACGCGCCTTACTTTGAAGGCCTGAATAACGTCGAAGTATTTGCCGGGTCTTTTGTCGAGATTAGACTCAAGCCTGTAGATATTGATGGTGGTTTACCGGGTATGTTTCCGGAAAATCTACCTGAAGGCGCACAATACAATGATAACTTCGATGGCACGCGCACCTTACGCTGGCGTCCATTGCAACCAGACGTTGGTTTTACTAGTTTTACAATCGTCGCGGTCGACCCGACAGAACCACTATATCGTGCAGCGCAAACCGTTTTGATCAAAGTGGTTATGCCTTCTGACCCATCTAGTATCATTAACTTACCGCCCAGCATAAACCAAGTCCGCCATCACACCGTGAGGATGGGTGACCCTGTCGTGATTGAAATCAAAGGTACTGACCCTAACGGTACCTATCCCGAGTTGGGACTACTTAACCCTCCACCAGGGTCTACTTTTATTCAGCACTACAATGAGCCAGGCATAAAAGTTTTACGTTTTTTCCCAGAATCCACAGGCGCTATGAACATCCAAGTAGTCGCCAGAGACGCAGTTAATGGTGTTCAAAGTGATGTAAAAAATATCAATATTACGGTCAGGGATCCATCCGAATTTGTTTATCCTGGGGAGCGATTACGAACCATGGCCAAACAGCGCGATTTGTTAATTGGTTATGCATCTCTAAAGGATTTCTACTTTCGTCCCGACGGTGCTATTTATGCCGAGGTCGCCAGCAATGAATTTAATTTTGTAAGTAGTGAAAACGCGCTCAAGTGGGATTCGCTTAACCCAGCACCAGGCCTGTTTCGATGGGCTGCTGCTGACAACCTGGTCAACTACGCGGCTATACACGGTCAAGCAGTTCATGGGCATACCTTGGTATGGCATCGACAGCTCCCAGGCTGGGTAAAAAATTCACCTACGGCTGAACGCGAGATCCACATGCGCGAATTTATTGATCGTGTGTTAAACCGTTACAAACAATCGGTACCCGTGTGGGACGTTGTCAATGAAGCACTAGAAGAAGACGGCACCTTCAGAAACTCAACTTGGTATCAAGGTATGGGTTCTGACTATATAGAGATCGCATTTAGACAAGCTCGCCAGTCTGCACCTAACGCCACCTTGCTCTACAACGAATATGATATCGCATGGGATGGCCCTAAATTTGATGGTATGTACGCCCTAGTCCAATCAATGAAAGATAAACAAGTACCATTGGACGGCGTTGGTTTCCAGATGCATCTCTTCGCTGACTTTAATCGGTTTGATGAAGTTGCCAAGAACTTCCAAGCAATAGCAGATCTTGATCTGGACATCTATATCACCGAGCTGGACGTATCACTACAAGGTGGTCAAACAGAGCAGCAGCAAGCGGATGTCTATGAAAAAGTACTCGATGTCTGCTTGAATCAGCCGCGCTGCAAAGCATTTCAGATATGGGGATTTACAGATCAGTATTCGTGGCGCAGAGACTTACGCCCGTTAGTGCTTGATGCCGATTACAAGGTTAAGCCGGCCTACTTGGCGCTGCAAAGGCGATTGGGCGAGAACTAAACGACATCCCCTCGTAGGCGCGTCGTCGTCGCCTACGCGGGAACGGCCTCTACTCGTTTTCTGTCTTTAATTGAACGTACAGCTGCTCGCCATCATAGCTGGCATCGACGACTATCGGCCTACAGCACACTTGACAGTCTTCAACGTACTGCTGTGCATCAATCGATGCATCTATCAGTAGTTCGATCGGTTCGCCGCAATACGGGCAGCTACAGGCCTTCTCGTTAATCACGCAGCGTGTCGGACTGGGCGCTTAAAGAACAGTATTAAGCCAACAATCAATATCGTGACAAAAAACCAAAACGACCATTCGGCCATGCTGAAACCAAGAAAGGTCCAATCGACTTCTGCACAGTTGCCATCACCTTGAAACAACAACTTGATTGTTTGCAGGAACGGTTTGTTTTCGAGCCAATACATTAAACCAAGCCCACATTCAGGCACATCCTCTTTAGGCAAGTGCTGTAACCATACTTGCCTGCCTGCTGTGGCTATACCGCCGATAGCGCCAAGGATATATACCAACGAACTAAATGCTTGCCAACCGCGCTTGCTAATCATGAACAAACCGAGGAATGCACCAAACGCAACAACGGCATAGAAAAAACGTTGCGTTATACAGAGTGAACATGCATCGAGATACTCGGTTTTTTCGATATAAATTGCGTAAGCCAATAGGCCGACAATAAAAAAGATTGTACCAAGCCAAGTTAGTCGTCTTAAATTCATGATTTACCGCTTTCTCGATTCAACCTTGTTAGTTTAGCCAAATGCACAGTATTTGTCCGTACGGGATTTTTACCGCGTTTCGCAGGTGGTATTGCATCTCTGTAATCCGAGTTCTGGCCCCACACTACCTCTGTACCTAAACAACCGAGAAATCAGAGGACAAAACATGTACTCAAAACTACTTGCAGCCAGCGCGCTGTCAATCGTGCTTAGCATACAAGCCTGTAGCTCAGGCGGGTCTGGCGCTGACACTCGCGCAGATGACGATGCGGCTTTAGGGCCACAAACCGAAGTTCAGCTGACAGTTGCTTTGCCACAGCGAATGCAAAACTTAGGCATACCGGTTGACGTAGACGTCACAGTAGCCGGCGCTACTCACACGATGGCAAAGGATAATTTCACCTACTACATGGATACCTCATTGCCAAAGGATCGCAGTTTTCCTGTTTTTTTTGCTGTTCGACGCGCGTCTGATAATTTGATTCTGGCCGCTGCCGAATCATCCATTACTACCGATGCCGATAGCTTGGCGTTTTCCTTACCCCCTCAAACATTCGATACAGCCTTTGACTCTGATAGCGATGGGTTTTCAAATATTGCAGAACTAGAACGAGGTAGCGCACCGCTAGGTGTCAGCGAAGATTTCGATGGTGACGGGATCGCTAACGACTCAGATTCAGATGATGATAACGATGGTGTTGCAGACATCTATGACGCCTTTCCTCTGGATGCGAACGAATCCATAGACACTGATGGAGACGGCATTGGCAATAACCTCGATTATGACGACGACAACGATCTAATCGTCGATGCAGACGACAAGTTTCCACTAGATGCCAATGAAAGCCTTGATCTTGACCTGGACGGCTTAGGTAACTCGGTCGATCTGGACGATGACGGCGACGGTACTCTCGATTTAGAAGATCCGCAGCCTAGCGATCCAAGAGTCACAGGTAACGAAGATTCAGATGGCGACGGCATACGTGATCTAGAGGATGCATTCCCTTACAACCAGGCCGAGCACAATGATTTAGATGGTGATGGCATCGGTGACAACGAAGATACCGATGACAACGGTAACGGTATCGAGGACAGCCAAGAGAATGCCATTGTGGGTATTCCTTACTCCTTGGTTCGCCCCACTATTGACGGCGCATATGGCTGGAGCGAGTGGGCCGGTTCAACCCGCTCTGATAGTAAAGGTAACTATTTATCGATTGATCATCTGATGATCGATGTTGATGGGCTTTTTGCTAACCAATCACGACGCTACTACAACTACAGTTACTGGCGTGCTAAGCACGACGGCACTGATCTTTATATCTTAGCGGTGATTTACGATGAGCCTTTCTTCGAGATATTTAACGACTCTACCAATATTTGGGAAGACGACACAGCTGAACTGTATTTCGATGTAGGTAACGATAAAGCGAGTAGCTACGGCAGCGATGACTACCAGCAGTTGTTCAGTTATCAAAATATGGCTAGCAACAACAAGCTAGTGGGCTTCAACTCTGCACAGGGTATGAATGTCACCTACAGCAGCAGTGCTGGAATGGAAATGCCTGGCTCTACTCGGACCGTCTACGAATTCAAAGTCAATCTGAATTCTATTGGCCTACGCCCAGAGCAGCGATTCGGTTTTGATATCCAAGTCAACGACGACAATAACGGCGGGGACAGAGATGCGAAATGGGGTTGGTTTGCATCACCGGGTACTGATACTAGCTGGCAGGATCCAAGCACCTTCGGTACTGCAGTTCTAGCACCAGTTAGAGCGGTAAACCCTGGCGACTAGTAGTGATTAAACCTGTCATCCCCGCCTTCGCGGGGATGACGTGGTGTACAGCAGTGACGATCTAATAGAGCATAAACTGGTCAACAAAGTACCGACCACCCTTAACAGCAATGGTCACCATCGCCATGACCTCTTCGTCGGCTTCCGAGAAAGATTGGTTCCAAATTAAGGTAAACGCTTTAGGTTTTCTGAAGATGCAGATCAGGTTGCGCTCAGTTGGGCGCCCCCATTTGCCGAGCCATCGATCACAATCGAGCTTGAATTGCTCTTCTGATATGTAGTTTTTTAGGTGCAGCGAGAAGTGCTGGCTATGAAGGCTGAAGTTTCTGTGGGCAAGTCCCTGCATGATGTCGTTCATCATGGGGTCAGCTACAGCACACAGTGCTTGGTCGTCAGTATCGCGGCTATCCATGCCGCTATTTTACCGATAGATTGCTGCTGAGACTACTAAGCAGTAGTATCAAGCAACACTTTTTCATTATTCGCGGTTTTGCTTACCCATGCGGTAGCCGCGATACCATTCTTTCTCTAACTCATTATTAGCGAAATACGAGTGGTGACAGTTACTTGGCGTTGTGCCCTTGATCCCCGCTTCCATTCCAGCCTTTCGAGCTATAGCCGGGGTAACGTGATGCAATGGTTTGTAAGCCTCAGAAATGACCGAATTAAGGCCGACAAAATCAAAGGTGCGCTTCATTGTAGCTCCAGAAATGCAGTTTATGCAGTTAGTGACCAGCAGTGTGCTTGGCCATTCATGGAGCGAACGTTAACATGGGATTTTGGCGTCTATTGCTAACTAGTTCTCATTGCTGAATCTAAATTAACCAAACGGCTGATCATGATAAAGATTGAGGACAATGGCACGAACTGGCTGTGCATGGCGCACAGCACAATAGAGAGCGAGATCACGGCTTTCCCGGGCGCGGAATGTAGCAATCTGTCTTCCCAGCGCTGGCTGGGACTAGCACACTCGGCGTTTCGCCCATACAACGAGGTTTAGAGCACTGTCAGGCGCTAGAAGATCACCTCACGCCGCTAAGCAGGGATCCAGCTTAAACCTTCGTTGGAGACTACGGAATGAAGTGATCGCCGCTAACATTATTCGAATAGGTCACATCTTCTTGCGTAATAACAGCGCCAGAGCTAATTTGATAAAGCCCATAACCAGCACTATTGGCAATCGTGCTGTTTTCGATTGTGAGGTTAACGCCACTACCTTCAACGATCAAATTACCTGATCGAGCTGGGTCACCGCCGCCATACTCAACAGTGACGTACGACAATCGGTTATTAGTAGAAGTTGAGGATACCCATTGAATCCCATTCCAAAAACCTGCTACCGGATTAACACCAG
>CALGND010000102.1 GCA_937958675.1 uncultured Granulosicoccaceae bacterium | reverse complement strand
GCAGAAGAGCAACTGGAAGCAGAAACAGAGAAAGTTATCGCGGAAGCAGAAGTAGCCACGCCGGAACTGACTCCGGAACTCGCACCAAAACTAATTGAGCTGGTCGAAAAAGAGACTGACGACACCAAAGAAGTCGTTATTGCTAGCAACGACCCCTCAATCGAACTTGAAGTTGACGACGGCACTCTGATGCTGGATGGCACTGTTGCAACATCCGATAATTTGAACCTACTAATCGATCAAGCCAAACAATCACTTGAAATCGATTTTATTAGCAACGCCGCACAAGCACAGGACGACACCAAGCCCGCTACTTGGCTCGAGCCCATTGTCGCACTGCTGCCGGCAATGGCCGAACTTAAGACACCAGGCATCAGCGTTGAGAAAAATCAAATCACTTTAAAGGGCATAGCTGCGGACCAGAGTTCACACGACAGCGTAATTACCAGGGCTTTACAGCTACTTGGGGATTACGCTTTGGTCGAACGCATCGATATCGCTGAAGCAAAAACCAGCAGCATTCAAAAGCTCGACGAGGTCGAAGCAAATGTCGAAACGGTAACTGATACGCAATCTGCTGCCATTGATACGGCCCCTGAACCAACCACTGATCCAACCGCTAACTCGGCTACTGACTCGGCGGAAAGCGTTCGCAATGCCTTCGAGCAGCTTCCTTCCACACGCATACTTTTTGAAAGTGGCAGCGCCATACTAACGCAGCAGAGCCAGCGCGTACTCGATAGCATTGCACAGCTGCTTCGCGATCACCCCGATGCAAAAATGGATATAGATGGTCATACAGATGCCTCAGGCGATGCCAAGATCAATCTAGAGCTGAGCCAATCGCGTGCCAATGCTGTACGCGATTATCTGATTAACCAAGGCATCTCTGTTTACAGACTCACTGCTTACGGTTTCGGAGAAGGCGTGCCAATTGCCAAAAATGACAGCCCTGAAGGGCGAGCTCTGAACCGACGCATTGAGTTCAAGTTTTGAGTAGGATACAAATATGAACCTGATGATCGCTGAAATCCTCGCCTGCCTAGTTGCAGCAAGTGTGCTGGGCTTATTGTGTGGCTGGATGATAAAGGCTGCAACAAGCAAACGAAAACTTGCACAAGCCACCCAAGAGTTCGACAAAAAATATGCAACCCTTGAGGCTCGTAACCAACAAGATGTTGAGCACCTAGAAGATAGCCTTCAACAAATGGGCGATGAAGTCAAAACACTGACCAACTCTAATCGTTCGCTCAATGAATCACTGCGTAAAAACGAAGCTAGCGTTTACAAGTCGCGTACAGATGCAATCGAGCTCAATCGACAACAAGCCGAAACCCAAGAACGCCTGCAACGCATCATCATGGAAAAAGATGAAGAACTCAGTGTGTTAAAAAATAGTAGTGCTAGCGCAGAACTTGGGAAAGCGGCAGCAGCGGCTGGTGTCTCTGCAGCAGTCGCGGCAAAAGCTAACGACATCCTTCAATCTGGTGCAAATGACGACCAAATTAGTGATGTAAATTCTCGTACGGATTCGCTCACAGCAAAAAGAGAGGCATGGGAGCGTGAAAGACAATCGCTAGTTGATACGCTATCAGAAGATCAACAAACTATCGCTCTTGATAAAAACGATATTCCACAAGACATCTCCAACGATAACCACGACAAAACGATCAAGTTAGATAATGATCTAACAAAGGCCGATCAAGACGAAGGCGATACATTTGATCAATCACTCTACGAAGACTCCACCATTGCACTGGACGATATCGACAAACCAGATGGCAATCCTGAACTTGGCGGAAAACCAAAATCTGACTCATAAGCTACGCACCAAGCACTCTTATAACGCATGACCGCTACTCTTTTTTATGTACACGACCCAATGTGCAGCTGGTGCTGGGGTTTCAGTAAGGTCTGGCAACAAATACGCGACCAACTACCGAACAATGTCAACGTCCAACTTGTTGCAGGCGGATTAGCTCCCGATTCTATGCAAGCCATGCCAGAATCCATGCAGCTTAGCTTGCAGCAAACTTGGCAGCACATACAACAAGTCATACCAGGCACTGAGTTTAATCACCAATTTTGGTCACTCAATGCACCACGCCGCTCGACGTATCCTGCATGTCGTGCCGTGCTAGCGGCCAAGGCTCAGCACCTCGACTTGGAAATACCGATGATGAAAGCCATTCAGAAGGCCTATTATCTGGATGCAAAGAATCCCTCTGATGACGCAATTCTGATCGAGCTCGCCACCGACATTGGTTGCAACGTAGATCAATTTAGCCAAGCACTAAATAGTGAAGACACTCACCAAATCTTGATGAGCCAGATCCATTTTGCAAGATTGTTAGGCGTGCATGGCTTTCCATCATTGGTGGTAGAAACAGAATCAGGACAACGCCTGCCAGTCGATTTCGACTATATCGACGCCTGTGTCGCACTCGACAATCTTGCATATCACCTTGATAGCTGAGTCACACCATTAACAACTAACGCTGGCCCACTTCACAGCGTAATCATCTCGTCACGTACATTTACCAAAGTAACTGCCGTTACAAGGGTCGAATAAGACCTGCGCGCGGCCATGATAAAAGCAACAAAAAAACTATTACCCATCACACTCGTGCTGCTGGCAAGTTGCGGCGGTGGCGGAGGTGGATCCAGCATTAATGTGCCACCTGCAGCGTCACCCGCCCTGCCCGCTACAGAAGTAGCCAACGCAGCGCCTGACGGTCCGCTTAGCGAGCGCGAAGCTTTTCGCCTACTTCAACAATCTACATTTGGCCCTAAACTGGATGACGTTAAGAAGGTTGCCGCAATGGGTCCAGAAGCTTGGATTAACGAGCAAATGGCATTGCCAGGCTCCCAGCTGCGTCCCGTGCTTCTAAGTAGCAGATACGATCGATGGAATGAATATGTTAATAGTTGGTGGCGCATGGCAATTCAATCGGACGACCAGCTACGCCAACGCGTTGCGTTTGCGCTTAGCCAAATATTGGTCGTATCTGGAGCCAACGGATTAGGTAGCGAACAAGAAGGCATCACGGCCTACTACGATATATTGGTACGCCATGCATTCGGTAATTACCGCGATTTGCTCGAGGAAGTCACTCTGAACCCGATTATGGGTGAATATCTAAGCATGAAGGGCAATCAAAAGCCCGATACCGACAAGAACATACGCCCAGATGAAAACTACGCTCGCGAATTACTTCAACTGTTCACTATCGGACTAAGCCAACTTCACCCTGATGGCACCGAAAAACTAGACGCAGAAGGGGTTCCAATACCTGCATATACTCAGGCTCACGTGGAAGCGTTTGCGCATGTTTTTACAGGCTGGCATTTTGCCAATGCTGACGATTTTAGATGGCCAAATAATAAGGACTACATTAGCCCTATGGTAGCTTGGCCTGAGTACCACGACACGGGCGAAAAGAAACTCATATTGGGTAAAGTATTGCCTGCTGGGCAAACGGCTGAAGAAGATCTCAAGGCCGCGTTGGATACAATATTCATTCATCCAAACGTTGGCCCTTTTATATCCAAGCAATTAATCCAACGACTAGTCACTAGCAATCCAACGCCTGGTTATGTAGAAGATGTTGCTGCAGTATTTAACAAAAATATAAACGGTGAACGCGGTAACTTAGCCAGCACAGTTAAAGCAATATTGATGCACAGCGAAGCACGTTCGGGCCACTTGGAAAACCCCACTACCTTTGGCAAAACAAAGGAACCGCTGCTACGAATGACCCAGCTATGGAGAGCGTTCGAGCCCGATGTTATTCACCGAGATTTTAACTACGCGTGGGCTACTGATGAGCTACAACAAGCACCACTACGCTCACCTACTGTGTTTAATTTCTTTCGCCCTGAATTTAGCCAACCTGGCGAGATTGCCGACGCAGGCTTGGTATCACCAGAGCTGCAAATTCTTGATGAGAATTCCATCATCTCTTTAACAAGTCGTTTAGCTGCTAGTGTTTTGTGGTCTCACAACTACACTGCAAACCCAAACCCCTCTCGTATCACCATCAATATCGATAGAGAGATGCAGCTAGAACCCGACCCTGACGCACTTATTGAGCATCTAAACTGGGTGTTGCTCGGCGGACAAATGTCAGAAGCACTAAAACAAGAAGTTAAGTTACTAATGGCAAGCCGGCCTAACGAAAACTCTGCATCTCTGCGTGTAGTTGAAGCGATTTTTCTGATCGTATCCTCACCTGAAGCATCGGTGCAAATCTAACGTCACAAGGTAAAAAACATGAACGAATATAATCGACGAAGATTTTTAAAGCGCGGCTGCCAGGCGATAAGTACGGCCGGCCTAGCTTTAGGTGCAAACCCGATGTTGACCCTAGCACGCGCAGCTGAAACGGATTTTTCGGCAAGCAATGATTATCGCGCTCTGGTTTGTATTTATTTGCAGGGCGGTAGCGATGGCTTTAGCTTGTTTGTCCCAACTGATAACAGTGGCTATCAAGACTACGCAAACTCTAGAAAATCCTTGGCACTTGATCGCAGCAACCTTCTGGAGCTCAGTACACAATCAGGCCCACAGATGGGTATACACGGCGCAGCAGCTCCACTTCAGTCACTGTTTAACGAAGGCCAACTGTCAATGATATCTAATGTTGGCAATTTAATTGAGCCTACTACGATCCAACAATACAATGACAAAACAGTTCAGTTGCCTGCGCAACTGTTTTCGCACTCTGATCAGGAAATTCAATGGCAGCAACTACAAGGCCGCAACCGCGGCACTGAAGGTTGGGGTGCTATCGCTGCAGATTACCTATCTCAATACCAACAGCGCGACTACCTAACCTCAATTTCATTGGCTGGTTCAAACTACTGGCAAGCAGGCTACGGACAACGCCCATTCACAATGAAAGAAACAGGCGTGCTTGAGTACACCGGATTAGATATTACTAACGAGTGGGAGGGTGTCCGCGCCGAAGCATTTAATCGTGTCATGCAGCAAGGGCAAACCAATATCCATGCAAGCGCTTTTGCAGACATACAAAACCGCGCTCGCAACGTTACCGCCGAACTAGGAGCGGTACTGGAAAGTAGCAGCGCACTAGTGCTTGATCAGCCAGAAGAAGGCACTCTAGCGGCCAAGCTGAGTATGGTTGCGCAGTTGATTGCCGCAAGAGAGCAACTCGGTTTACGCAGACAGATTTTTTACGTGCGCATGAAAGGCTTTGACGTACACGACAACCAAAATCAAGAAAATGCAGCGCTCTTCGCCGAATTGGCCGAAGGCATGTCGTTTTTCCAAAGTGCATTGGACCAGATCGGCATGACTGACCAAGTGACGACTTTCACAGCATCTGATTTTGGTAGAACCTTAACTAGCAACGGCGATGGCACTGATCACGGCTGGGGCAACCATATGATGGTTATGGGTGGTGCTGTAAACGGCGGTGAAATTATTGGTGACTTGCCCAGCATGGCTGTGGAAGGTCCAGATGCGGTGCACAACGGGCGAATATTGCCAAAGCTCTCAGCCACACAATACGCCGCTACATTATTACGCTGGACCGGGCTAGAAGAAGCCCAGCTCAATCAAGTACTGCCGAATCTGAGTAACTTCGACAACAGTGATCTAGGGTTTCTGAGCTAGGGATTATTACCCTCAGAAACCACTGCTTAAGTCCAGAACATAGGACCGTTTGGGTCCAATTTCTGATGTGGAAGCGACGCTCAACTGAAAAAACGATGTAATCGCTTACATATCGTGGTCGTTCCCCTCAAAAACATCCTATGTATTTCATATTGCGCGATGTCTAGCAATTTGACACCATCTCCCTTTAATGCGATTCTACTGCGGCTTGCGCCATGTCACGACTCGCTGTTTCTGTCGTGCACATAACTAAAAACCTCGCATCAGATACTCGTAAAACAGACTGATCAAACATTGTCTTTATCACTAGCCCAAATCACAAATCTTTATAACTATGTTCTCTCCTGAAAACATCAGCCTGTTTTTACAGGTTGTTTTTATTGATCTTGTTCTGGCCGGCGACAACGCCATCATTGTTGGCCTAGTTGCCGCCCGTGTACCCGTTGAAATGCGCAAGAAGGTTATCTTCTGGGGTATCGGTGCTGCCGTTGTCATGCGTATTGGGTTCTCTTTGGTTGCAGTTCAAATGCTAGCAATCACCGGTCTTAAACTCATTGGTGGCTTGATGCTGCTCTGGGTTTGCTGGCGGTTGTGGGTTGAGCTACGTGAAGACTATGCAGACGTTGGCGATGACGTCGAAGGTAAAGAACAGTTCACTTCGATGCGCCCAGCGATTATTCAAATCGTTATTGCGGACTTATCGATGTCAATCGACAACGTGCTCGCCATTGCGGGCATCGCTCGAGGCAACTCTGTAATCCTGGTGATTGGCTTGGCTTTATCTGTCGCATTTATGGTGTTTGCCGCCACACTCATTGCCAAGCTACTGCAAAAGTATCCTTGGATTGCGTATCTGGGCCTTGCCTTGATCTTCTATGTCGGGCTTGTGATGATATATGAAGGTTCTCTAGAGCTACTTCCCTTTGTTCAAGGCACCGCATAGTTAACTGAGCATAATTTGATGCATGCACTTTTTTATCTTGGCACAGAAAAACTGGGCTACCAAGAAGCACCTGACCCTGTGCCGGGTGAAGGGCAATCATTGGTGAGAATCGAGGCCGCTGGAATCTGCGGCTCCGATATGCACGCTTATCATGGGCTTGACGCTCGCCGTGTTCCACCAATGATTCTCGGCCATGAGTTAGCTGGCACGGTAGAGATCGGGCCACTAAAAGGCCATCGCGTCGCCATCAATCCAATGCTCACTTGCAACACTTGCCGAGAGTGCCTTGCTGGCAATCCAAATCGCTGTCAGCAGCGAGATTTATTGGGCTTGGGCCAGGCAGGTGGATTTGCCAATTTAGTGGTGGTTGATTCACGCAACCTCTACCAGCTACCCGAGAGCCTAAGCTTTGTTGATGCATCATTGATGGAACCAACGGCTGTTTCTGTGCACGCCGTGGTAATGGCGGAGCGCGCACTGACGCGTCCTTTATCTGAGAGTAGAGTGCTGATCATCGGCGGCGGAGCTATTGGCCTGTTAGCCGCCCTAATCGTACGCAACAAGGGCGCGCGTTCTTTACATGTAGCAGAAACCAATGCGCCACGTCGTGACACGTTAGTGCAATTAGATGCAGGCCTGATATTCGATCCGCTTAATGGCGAGCAACCAGCCGACAACACGTTTGATCTAGTCATTGATGCAGTTGGCAGCGGTGCAACCCGCGCCTTGGCCAGCGCCAAGGTGCGAGCCGGTGGAGTAATTTCTCACGTCGGCTTACAAGATGACAAACCCGGGCTTGATACTCGTAAGTTAACCCTGCAGGAGGTGACATTTATTGGTCACTATACCTACAGCCCTATTGACCTTAAAGCAGCATTGGATTTGATCCACCGTGGCGCGCTTGGGCCGTTAGATTGGGTAGAGCAACAGCCACTATCGAAGGGTGCAGACGCATTCCGATCAATACACACGGGTACTGCAGCATCACCCAAAATAGTGCTGCTGCCAAGCTAGTGCCATCCTGAAAATAGCGCAATTTATCCGCTATACTCTCCGGGTGAAAAACACCCGAGCAAGAAAATTCATCAAGACTGCCTTGCTGGCCCTGCTGCTTAGCGCCAGCAGTGTATTTAATTCTGCACACTCGCTCGAATTCGAATGCACCGTTGATGACGAACAACGATTCATCAGCATGGAAATGCCTGGTGAAGACCACCTCTGCGAAGTATCCGTCACGCTAGAAGACGGTGAACGCGATGTTAAGTGGTACGCCAATAGCGAATCTGCATTTTGTACCGAAAAAACTGCAGAGTTGAAAGACAAATATGAAAAGCTATGGGGTTTTACTTGTGCCCAATGGCCAGACACGGATGGCATTGATGCACTCAGTAAACGGCACCGCGTAATCCTTGATGCCGAGCTAAAAAAACAAATTTCCCTAGGCAAAAATAGCCAACCAAACTTTGCTGTCAAGGCAGTTAAAGTCAGTGCCAGCACTGATAGCACAGACAAGCTATCACTACTCGCTATACAGTTTTTTCATTTGAAAGACGGAGCGCCCGTTGAAGACGTTACGCACATTATTCACGACGATGGCATTTCTTGGTTTACACATTCCCGAATCAAAACACTCGCCTCATACGTACCAGATGGCGTCGAATACAAGGTTAATAGCGCACTGGTATCCACTATCGACAGCGATGGCACTATCGAAATAGCCACTATGATCAGCGACCATAACGATCAACAAAATTGCTACGGGGCTCAAACCTTCTTAAGCAATGTCGATGGCAGCTTGACACCTCTAGCGCCACACAGGTTCGTTTGCCAATAACGCCTTTGCAATATCGCTGTTCACCAACAGTTAGCGACAACTAAGCTAAGCGCGCGCCATTTGGCACATCGTGTGTTGGTGATACCAAAATAACTGATTCATCTTCGCGATAACAACCTGTAACTAAGCATTCCGACATAAACGGGCCGATTTGTTTTTTCGGAAAATTAACCACGGCTATAATTTGCTTACCGATGAGTTCTTGCGCTTCGTAATGGGTAGTGATCTGTGCACTTGATTGGCGTTGCCCAATTTCTGGGCCAAAATCAATAAACAGCTTATAAGCAGGTTTTCTTGCCTCCGGGAAAGGCTGCACATCGACTATCGTCCCCGCCCTTAGCTCAACTTTTTCAAAATCGGCCCAAGATATCTCATTCATAGTCATTCTCTTCAATTTTAGAAAGCTTGCTAAAAAAACACCTCTGCCCACGCAAATTAAACAGCCTGTCATCAGGCTAAGCGCTTTAACACCCATCCTGCCTTGGTTTTATCGCCCTCAAGAGCGATAAATTAGTCACAAACGCGTGACGATTGATAGATGCATCACACGTAATTTGCCACATACATCACCAAATTAATAGCCTCTAATGCGATCTGCGAAACAGGGCTCAACTTAGTATTTAGCGCTAGATAAAACCAAACGTCAGCCGAAAAATTGTGTGAGAGAAAAAATTAAGAACAAGCGCCATTCACGTTGCTTCCAACGGTTACAAAAGAAATAGCTGAAGAGCTACTTCAGGATGTTTGTTCAAATTTAAATAACAATAACGAGAGACTACACATGCATAAGGCCAAAGTTTTAATGATCGCTACTGCCGCTACTCTTGCAGTAGGTTGTGCAACAGATGATCCAAACAAGCGTACCAAAACTGGAGCCACTATTGGCGCGATAGCGGGCGCAGTTATCGGTAACCAGAGCAGCAGCAAAAACGGTAAATTTGTGGGTGCAGCTGTAGGTGCATTAACTGGTGCAGCCGTTGGTAGCTATATGGATAGACAACACGCCAAGCTAAAACAGGAGCTTGCAGCAGAGAGTCGTAACAACGAAATCACTGTTACTCGCGTGGACGAAGAAACACTAAAAATAAACGTTAGCAGTGAAACGTCGTTTGACCATAACAGTGCGAGTATCAAACCGAGTTTTCGTAACAGCTTAGAAAAAGTGGGCGATGTCATTGCAGAATATAACTCGACAGCAGTACATGTAATCGGTCATACCGATGACACTGGCTCTGACAGTTATAACCAACAATTATCGGAAAAACGCGCTAGCGCAGTATCGCGCCAATTGAGCCGCAATGGCGTGGATCGCACACGCATGCGTATGTCAGGCCGCGGTGAAGACCAACCCATCGCAGACAACTCTAGCAGCAGTGGTCGAAGTGATAATCGTCGTGTAGAGATTTACTTAAAATCAATTGTTGAAGGTCGAGAGAACGACGCGTACCGTCCACCACGATAATTACTTAGTTACATTGAAAACAAAAAGCCACGCTATGCGTGGCTTTTTGCGTTGTACAACCTAGCCTTTAAAAGCACTAGAGTGGCCAGAAGAACATGATCAGCGGCACGCTAATCACCGTTATAATAATTTCCAGCGGCAATCCCATTCGCCAGTAGTCGGTAAACTTATATCCCCCTGGACCCATCACCAAGGTATTACATTGATGCCCGATAGGCGTTAAGAATGCGCATGACGCACCCACCGCTACGCACATCAAAAATGGGTCGATGCTCACCTCCAACGCTTTGGCCATAGCGATACCTAATGGCGCCATCACCAATGCTGTCGCGGCATTGTTGATCACGTCGGACAGCAACATCGTCACTACCAGCAACAAGCCCAATATTAACGGTATGGGCATGCCTTGCGTTGTCTCTATCAAGGAGTCGGCAACAAGCTGCGTGGTGCCAGTAGTTGTTAAGGCGTTGCCTACAGGAATCATTGCCGCCAGCAATACAATGACCGGCCAATCGATATCATCATAGATTTGCCGTGGCGACAAAATGCCCGTTAGCACGTAACCCATAATCGCCAAAAGAAAGGCGACAGGTAAACTAACAAAGCCTGAAATACCCAGCGCAATCGCCGCTGTGAATATCATCGCTGCAACTGCCACTCGTCGAGTGCGATTAAGGTCAATGGGACGCTTGGCCAAGGGCCACAAACCCAAAGTATTAAAATGTTGATCGACTGTATCGGTATCACCACGCAATAACAATACATCACCTGCACGAAACGTTTGTTGTCTTAGCCGCTGAGTCACTGGTCGGCCATTACGCGCCAAGCCAACTAGTGCTAATGTACGGCCCGTCTCGCGACGTATTAACTCTACACCGTTGCCCACAACCGACGAGTTATTACTCACCACGCCTTCAACCATGACTTCATTCTGTGGGTCGGGCTCTACAAAAGCAGGCGTTGCAGAACTCAATAACTCTAAGCCGTGTTTTTCTAAAAATCCTTTTAGATCATTTGGATCTGCCCGAAGTATTAATATATCTTCCTGCGCTATCTGGTAACTGGCACGCACAGCCTTAGCAAAGCGCCGTTTGCCAGCGACACCAATTACTTCAACATTACTCTCCTCGGTATCGGTTTCACCTAGCATTTTGCCCACCAATGGTGAAGATTCAGGCACCTTGGCTTCAGTTAAGTAACCACCAACCTCAAACAACTTGCCTGTAGTGTTGTGCTCCAGGCGCTCTTTGGGTATTAAACGCCAGCCGACAAACGTGATGAACAAGCCGCCAACAATCGCGATCGGCAAACCAACCGGGGTAAAGTCGAACATACCAAAAGGCACGCCTGTTTCGGCAGCTCGAATGCTAGCGACGATGATATTAGGTGGGGTACCGATTAAGGTCATCATGCCGCCAAGCAAACTACCAAACGCTAACGGCATGAGGATTAGCGCAGGCGATCGGTTGCGTTCTTGGGATGTGGACAGGGCGATCGGTAGCAACAACGCAAGTGCACCAACATTGTTCATAAATGCAGATGCCACAGTCACCACAGCGGTCATCGCCGCAATGTGCATGATAGGCGTTTCGGTTAGGTGACTGATGCGGCTGGCTATCTCATCTACCACACCGGCATTTTTCAAGGCGCTACTGATAATCAGCACTGCTGCCACAGTGATAACCGCTGGGTGGCCAAAACCCGCGAAAGCCTCGTTGGCATCGACCAATCCGGCTATCACGCAGGCCACCAGGGCTGACATGGCCACCAGATCGTAACGCCACTTGCCCCAGCCAAACATCAGCATGGCCAAAAATAGGATGCCACTAATGATGATCTGTTCTGTTGTCATTCAATTATGTCCGTTGCAGGTAAGCTCTGTTGCACGCCTTTTGCATTGTACTAGGGCAAGTGATTAATTGCCCTAAAAGCCGGTGTCTCAATGAACCCAAACGATCAAATGGCCGCAGCCACCAGTCAAACTGTCGACTTTGACATTGACGGAAAGCAGCACGGATTTCTGGCACTGCCGTATTCAAGCGAGCAATCCGCCTGGGGCAGCATACAATCGCCCATTACCGTTATCCGCAATGGCTCAGGCCCCTGTGTTGCGTTGATTGCTGGCTTGTTTGGTGATGAACCCAATGGGACCATCGCCCTGCACCGCCTAGCTCGCGAGATCGACCCGGCCAATATCACTGGCACACTGTTGATTTTGCCGTGCGTTAATCCTCCTGCGGCACAAAACAATAGCCGGCGTTCGCCACTAGACAACAAAAACCTAAATCGGTGTTTTCCAGGCGATATAAATGGCAGCGTAAGCGAACGCATCGCTCATATGCTGAGCACAGAAATAATCCAAAGAGCCGATGTGGTGCTGGATATGCAATCTGGTGGGAAATCGATGGCCTATGCCCCATCAGCGGTGGTGCACTTTTTAAAAGACCGCGAACAACAAACCCGAAATGAAGAATCAATGATCTCATTTGGTGCTCCCAATAGCGTGCGCATGCTCGAACTACAAGAGCGCGGAATGTTGGATAGCCATGTTGAATCACTAAACAAAACAATGTTAACCATTTTGCTTGGCAGTGGTGGCGGTGTCAGTAGCGATGCTCTTAGAACTGCGAATATCGGCTGCCGCAACATGTTGGTCCAACTTGGGGTGCTCAACGAAGAAATTCAACTTAGAGCAACTCGCATGCTAGAAGTTGAAAATGATGCCTGCATGATAAGCGCACCCTGTGATGGTATGTTGGAATTATTTGCATCCACTGGGCAAGAGGTTTATCACGGTAACCCCATTGCGCAAATAATTAACCCACTGCAAACCGGTGCAAAACCTATATCAATTACTGCTAACAAAAACGGCGTAGTGCTAGCGCACCACTTTAGTGGCAATATCCGCCAAGGTGATTGCTTGGCGGTTATTGCAGATGAAGTGCAACGTTAACGCTAAAGCTAGATTCCCGCCTTCGCGGGAATGACAAGTACGCAGGGAAGACTTGTTCTAAACGAGCTCTACTAAACGACTTCGCTTTCCAATCTCTTTGCTAGTGCTGGCTCTATATTAAGTGCACCAGCAAGTGAATCCATATACTCGCGCTCACTCGCATCAGCAAAATCAATCACCATGGCAGAGGCGAGGTAAAGTTCTGCAGCAGCCTCTGGCGTATCGGCATCGGCTGCAACACTTTCGATATTCATGGGCTTATCAAGCTCACTTAATAAAAATGTTGTGATGTCATCTTCTAGGCCCAAGCTCTTTAGCTGAGAGGTAATCACTTTACGTTCGTTCGTATCGATATGGCCGTCTGCCTTAGCAGCCGATATCATTGCGCGTACAATTGACTCGCTACGCACATTGGCTTCAGGTTCGGCCAGCTGATCAATCGGCGTGCCATTAATTCGAGTTGCTCTACCACTGGCTTCTGGTTGCGATGCCTGCCAATCGTTGAACGCCTTATAAGCCAAACCACCAACGGCCGCTAAGCCACCGACTTTTACCGCAGTGCCAGTTAAGCTTCGCCCGCTTTTGGTACCCAACAGCAAGGCAACTGCGCCTGCTGCTAGCGCACCTTTTTTAAGCCCGTCCAACATTTGCTCACGCTCTGGGCCGGATTCAGGTACGTTGAGTTTGCTCTCAGCCATCTCCACGCCTTTTTTAGTCGCACGCTGAGAAGTTTCAAGCAGGCTGTCGAGTATTGCTTTGGTATCCATAAGTATCTCGCTGTAAGTATTAGTTTTAGTATTTCTAGTAATTTTGCTATTTGGCAATTAACATCAGTATGCAGCTATTCTAAACGCTTGACCACCAACCACACATGCAAACAACTGTAAGCGTCATCATCCCAAGCTACAACCGACGCCATACACTGGCTCGAGCTATCGATTCGGTGCTAACGCAACAATACGAAGCACACGAGATCATTGTTGTAGACGATGGATCAACAGATGATACAGCGCAGTGGCTTAGCAGCCACTACTCACAAGTCTCACTAATCTGCCAGGCAAATAAAGGCGTATCTGCCGCCCGCAACGCCGGCATCAGTAGTGCCACGGGCGAATGGATTGCATTGCTCGACTCGGACGACTGTTGGTTTCCGCAAAAATTAAGTACCCAGTTACAGTTATTACAACAGCAGCCTGATATTCGTTTATGCCATTCAGAAGAGCATTGGATTCGATCCGGCAAACGCGTTAATCCAATGAACAAACATCAAAAATCGGGCGGTTGGATTTTTCAACAGTGTTTACCCTTATGTGCAATCTCACCATCAGCGAGCTTAATAAAAAAGTGCGTATTTGATGAATTAGGTGGGTTCGACGAATCACTACCGGCCTGTGAAGACTATGACTACTGGCTGCGGCTCTGTAGCCGCGAACCCGTAGCATTTTGTAGCGATGCACTCATCCAAAAATTCGGTGGACATGACGATCAACTATCTAAGCAGCACTGGGGCATGGATCGATTTAGACTAAAAGCACTGGCAAATTTGCTGCGCAACCATCTAGAAAGCACCTTTTTACGCCCGGATGACTACCAAGCAGCTGTGCAGACCTTCAACAGCAAGCTATCGATCTATTGCGATGGCGCGATAAAACGCAATCGCCATGAACATGTGGCAGAATTACGAGAGCGGTATGGCGACATCCTGTCGCTTGCTTTATAAACAACCAAGCACCCAATTATCATGGCAGCACTACTCTTTCGATTACGCAATGTTCCTGAAAATGAGGCTGTCGCGGTGCGCCAGATGTTAGATGAACACCATGTAGATTATTACGAAACTGATGCTGGTAATTGGGGTATTTCTATGCCAGCGATTTGGATTAATGACGATTCGCGATTAGTAGAATACAAGACATTGATCAACGACTGGCAACAAAGCTATGCCGCAACGGCAAGATCAGAGTACTTACAACGTAAAGCGGACGGGCTAGAACCGAGCCTATTTGAGCGCATAAAATCGCGCCCAGCCCCGTCGTTGCTGGCTATCGCGTTTTCCATATTTATTATCTACGTAATGCTAGGCCCGATGTGGCGGCTCTTTCGCTGATGCGCTCATAGATCAACCACAAAAACACTGCAACCCTGCAAGCATTCCCCCTAACTCCAACGCATTGCAATGGTGTAATTCAGCAATCGTGTCTAAAACGCATGCTAGGCCTGATTTTAGCTATTAAACCCACTGGCATTACAAGTGGTATTGCCACTAACCCTTGGTTTTATTTAAGTTTTAATTCAGGTTGAGCCGTTAACCTCGCGCCTGAACTTGTTTCAGCGAATTGGAGTAATTGAGATTCAAATGCGTTTTCAAAATAAATCGTTACTAGTTTTGACCTGCTTATGCGGATTGGCAGCTGGCATGGCAAGTGGAGCTGCAATAGCAGACTCACAAGCACCGTCGCAGCCCAATGGCGTAAGCGCACAGGCTATCGACAGCAGCTCTGTCAGAGTTAGCTGGAACCAGCCATGGGATAACGTCGGTATCGAGGGATATAACGTCTATCGAAACAATCAGTACTACGCCACCGTATTCAATACTAACTACATTGACTACGCAGTGACTAACGGGAGCTACGAATACGCCATCGTCGCATTTGATGCCGCGAAGAACTACACATCCTTATCTGCCAAAGCGGCAGTAACCGTTGGCGGCGGCAACAGCAGTCAAGCAGTTGTATCCACTAACAACAATCAAAATCTAGCGGTGCCATCGGCGCTCAGGGCAACAATACAGAGCGGCAACGAAGCCATTATTTACTGGACAGCACCTCAGGGCGATGTAAAGGGCTACAACATATATCGCGATGGCGGCTATATTTCATCAACGTCAAGCACTGAATATAGAGACACGCAACTAGGCTGGGGGCAAGACCACCGCTACTATGTCGTCGCTTATAACCATAACAACACATTTTCTGAAAAATCTGCTGAGTTGCTTGTTAATACAAATAACAATCGAAGCGCAGAACAGATTCTGTCTGACCCAGTACAGGCTGCACCTGCGCCAGTACAACAAACAGGCGGTGTGCCTGACGGTTATCGCCAAGTGTTTGCTGACGAATTTCAGCAATACAGCTTAGATCCAAATAAATGGAACAGTCAGTACCGCTGGGGACCTTGGTTAACAATTAATAACGAGCAGCAGTTTTACGTTAATAGTATTCACAACCCAGATTTTGGTCATTCACCATTTTCGTTCGATGGCGAGAACATGACTATCTCAGCTATACGAACACCAGAGCATTTACGATCTAGTGCCAACTGGAAACCTTATATATCCGGCGCGCTTACCACTTACAACAAATTTAAAATGAAGTACGGCTATGTTGAGATTCGAGCCAAACTGCCAAAAGGAAAAGGCTTATGGTCAGCGTTTTGGTTGCTGCACAACAACGAAAACGATCGTCGCCCAGAAATCGATGTTGTTGAGTACATCGGTGACAAGCCAACTGTGGCTTATAACACCTACCATTATTATGATCAGAACGGGAACCTTCAATCGTCGCCCACGATGGAAGCATGGGGTCCTGATTACTCGCAAGAATTCCACACTTACGCTGTAAAGTGGGAGCCAGGTTTAATCACTTGGTATGTGGATGGCGTTGAACGCAATACTTACCAAAATGGCAATGCCGCCTGGGAAGACATGTATTTACTCGTTAACCTTGCTGTCGGTGGCGCTTGGGCCGGAAATCCGGACGGCAGCACGCCGTTCCCAGCTCGTATGACCATCGATTACATCAGGGCATATCAGAAAAACTGATTAACGAAACAGGTGTAAACCTAGGGCAGCTCACGGAGCTGCCCTTTTTTTTGCCTTTTTTGCCTGTTGATTAGCAATTCCGACCACGTCATAAAGCGCCGGTACAAATGACTAGATAGACTGCTTGCATGATCAAGCAGTCGAACTATTTTGGATCCACCGGGGAAAAAACCGGCACCAAGTCACATTCTGGCTTCATCGCCTCAACGTTGATTTTATTGCTTAGCGGCTGCGTCAGCACCAGCCAAACATTGACCTCTCAAACGATTGTAGAAGCTCGTGTGCAGCCAGCTGGGGCGCCATCGCAGCCATCACCTCACGCATCAAACACTCAGGCACGTTACCAAGACTACGGCAATAAAAACTCAGAGCGATATAACGATTACCCTCAACAGCTCACACAAGCTGAAATTCATGAGCTGTTTATTAGCTCAAGATTATTAGTAAGCGAGCATACCGGAGCTGATCTTGAGCATGTTGAGCTTGTATTCGCTAGCGATCGCGAAATAGGCAACGAAGTATTAGCAGAAACGCAACGCCTAGTATCAAGCCAGTTTACTAATTCAAGCTTTGCCAGCCATTTTTTACATGCAGTGATGTCTAGCCAGGAAGGTACTTACGCTGCGTTGTTTGCAACTCAGCGCGCTCAAGTAATGTTAAGCACAACTTTGTTAAAAAATTACTTAGATGGCTTACCTAATGATGTCACCATCAAACGAGCAGCGGTGCAAGCATTGTTAATACACGAGCTTGTGCACGCCTCTGACGATGTGAATTACGGAATACACGAAAACCGCGAACTAAACTTCCGAGCATCATTTGCGCAGTCTGCAACTTTTGAAGGCCATGCTCAATGGTTAACCCGAAAGATATGCGAATCTGCTGCTTGTAGCACTGGATTGAATGCGCTAGATAATTTTATGTTCAGCCATAACAACCCACCCAATCAACTAACACAATCCGTGCAGGCCGTTAGCCGAAATGTACTAGAGTATTCCTACATCGAAGGCGAGCACTTTATGCGAACGCTTGCCGAACGGCCAGACGGTGATAAATTAATTGATCAGCTACTAACAAATCCACCACAAGATCCAATTCAAATTCTTGACCCGGCAAGCTACCCCAATGTGCAACGCGAAAATCGTAACCAGCATTTGCTAAAAGCCGCCGACCATGCCGATCATCATTGGCGCGAACAACCATGGGCCTTAGTGCAGACATCTCCTCTTAAAGGCGTAAACCTTAGAGCTGAGCCTGGAAAACGAAAAGCGGCTATCGATGGCTTTACGCGACTAATTACATCCATGGTTGCAGCGCAACTGTATAACCAAGAAGAACCCAAACTTACGCCAATTGAAATTACATTGATGCAAACAGATCGCAAAAACACGGCTGCCATATTTGCACAAACTCTTCACGAAAATACCATCACTCTAAATGCCAAAACAGATAATTTTAAGGCCTCGGTCAGCCCAGAGTCGCACGAGCTTGAAATAAGTATTCTGCTCACATCCGAGCGAACGGAAAACGGTAATGAATATTATTCGGTGGTGTCGCGCCTTGGCAAATACGTTATTCAGGTAGCAGGCTTTGGCACCAACGCCAACGAATTTATTGAATACTCAGTCGACGTGTTGGCTAATCTTTACAAGCCCGGCAATTACGGCACTAATAGCTACAGCGCCAATGGCTACGAGCCGGATCAAGCGCGCTTGTGATCACTG
>CALGND010000101.1 GCA_937958675.1 uncultured Granulosicoccaceae bacterium | reverse complement strand
ACTCGAAACCATCACTGCTTACGATTTACGCCATGGAGAAGCTGTCGCCATTGGCATCGCGTTGGATGCGCACTACTCCGTGTTAACTGGCCTATTGCCAAAAGGTGCTGATGAGCGCGTTTATAGCCTATTATCTACACTAGGGTTTGACCTATGGCACCCCTGCCTAGAGCTCAAAAACGATAACGACCAATACGAGATTATGCAAGGGTTAACAGACTTTCAAGAACACCTCGGTGGCGAACTTACCATTACCTTGTTACACGATATCGGCGTTGGCAAAGAAGTCCATGAGATGCAACACGACCTGGTACTAGAAGCAATGCATTGGTTAAAACAACGCCATCTCAGTCAAACTCAATCCGCCGCTTAAGCCGATTTAGCCCCATATGCCAAACTTAAGTTGATATGAATAGATCCCGTACTCCGCAAAGCTTGCTTAGCCAGTGGTTGCACGACCGACTGCCTGCGGATCAATGGGATTGGTTGCAACAAACACTTGTCACCTGCGCTAAATCCAATACCGACAGAGAGTTATACATTGCACTTGGCATGGCGCCCCGTAAGCTAGGCAAAGCTGATCTTGCGCTTTCTGATGCAGAGCTAAGTGACGCACAAGCAGCCTACGCAGGCTGGACGCCATCAGACTGGAGTATTGATGGGGCAGCCAGGCTACTAGTGCTGCTAATGCTAGCTGAGCAAAACCAAGCCGATTTTGACACAACCTTGCGCTCACTTTGTGCAACTGCCGACGTATCAGAATCCATCGTTTACTACCGAGGCATGGCATTGTTTCCTCACAGCGCCGAGTTAGACGAACAACTTGGCGAAGGTTTACGCACCAATATGAGTGCGGTATTCGAGGCGATTGCGCATAACAACCCCTACCCCCAAGAGCACTTTGATGATCATCGTTGGAACCACATGATCCTCAAAGCTCTGTTTGTCGATAGCAGGCTCTACCCCATCCAAGGATTAGACCAACGCGCTAACCCAGAACTTGCACAGATTTTGTGCCACTATGCACATGAACGCTGGGCCGCCAACAGGCCAGTAACACCTGAACTATGGCGCTGCGTTGGGCCACACGCCACCCCCATTATGCTGGCCGATTTACAACGCGCCAGCCAGTCTAAAGACCCGCTGGAACATCAGGGAGCCATGCTCGCCTTATCCCAGTGCCCGTTGCCAGAGGCGACAAAATATATCACTGCTTTCCCGGATACCGCCGAGGCGATTGCCAATGGGACCCTAACGTGGGATGCTCTTACTTACAGGCTAAATAGCACGACACAGTAACTGGTAGAACTCCGACCATGATGTTTATCGACCCACACGCTCACATGATATCCCGCACCACTGATGATTACCAAGCGATGGCTGCATCTGGGGTAGTTGCAGTAATAGAGCCCTCCTTTTGGATAGGCCAGCCGCGCACTTTTGTGGGTAGCTACATCGATTATCTATCTTCCATTATTGGCTTCGAGCGTTTCCGCGCTGGTCAATTTGGCATTCGACACTATTGCACAGTGGGTTTAAATTCCAAAGAAGCCAATAACCAAGCACTTGCAGAAGGTGTGATGGAAATACTGCCTCGCTTCGCATTAAAAGAAGGCGTGGTCGCGATTGGTGAAATTGGCTATGACGAGCAAACTGACCTTGAAGATAAATACTTTAGATTACAACTTGAGCTTGCCAAGGAACTAGACCTGCCGGTAATGATCCATACACCGCATCGTGATAAAAAACGAGGTACCACTCGCTCAATGGATGTATGCGAAGAGCACGGTATGGATCCTTCTAAAATAATAGTTGATCACAACAACGAAGAAACCGTGCAAGAAGTGTTGGATCGTGGCTACTGGGCTGCCTTTTCTATTTATCCATCTACCAAAATGGGCAACGAGCGAATGGTTGAGATTCTTGCTCAATATGGCGCAGATCGGATCATGGTGGATTCTGCGTGCGATTGGGGAATATCAGAACCACTAGGCGTGGCAAAAACGGCCAAACTTGCATTGCAACGTGGCATACCAAAAGAGCACGTTATAAAGGTCTGCTATCAAAATGCTCTAGATGCTTATGGGCAGAGCGGCCAGATGCACGAAGACGATTGGCTTAACCCAGCACCAATTGACCAACGGACAGTCTATGAAGGTAATTCAATATTGCGAGGTGGACGAGACCCACTCGTAGAGGATGCAACGGCTGCCCCCCCAAACAAGCTCAATGCCGACAAATTAATAATCAAATAAAACAATAATGAATATCGATGTTATAGACGACGATTTACACGAACTCATTACCGGCATCAAAGGTAATGCTATGTACCCAGTAGAGAAACTGGATGCACACGAGCGAAATGTACCGCATGTCGCGATTTCAATTTTTGTGTTCGATGAGCAACGTCTGCTACTGCAAAAGCGTGCCGCCACCAAATACCATTCTGGTGGATTATGGGCAAATACCGTTTGCTCTCACCCTCGCTGGCAAGAAACAGCGGCGGACTGTGCACAACGCCGCTTAAGCGACGAGCTAGGCTGGCAAGTCCCACTGAAAAGTATCGGTGAAATAAGCTACGAAGCCCGAGTAGGCGCACTCTTTGAGAACGAACACGTACATTGCTTTACCGGGCAGTTCGATCATTCAATCAACATTGATGTGTTTAATCGAGATGAAGTTTCTGACATCAAGTGGTTAACAATCGATGAAATACTCGAAGACATCCGCTGTTATCCTGGCAGTTACACTGAGTGGTTCAAAATTTATATGCAACAGCACCGAGCTTTGCTTGGTTTAAAGCGTTCAAGTGAATTGGCTTTAGCCAACTAGAGTTGTCATGCTAGCTCATGTCTCCTTAAAGACATGGTCAAGCACGATTTGCTTAAAATCAGTAGTAGCGACCGTATCGGGTAGCAGTGCTGCATTGCTACTAATTAGCACGGGCCCATGATCAGGATCATCAGTTGGCCTGCCATGCGAACCCTTAACCAACTGCGTATCCTTTAACGAGATCACATCAAGCAAGGCGCGCATTCCCAGTTTGCGTTTGACAATACGGCTACCTACCGCAAGCTTTGGAGAAGCAATCGCCGGATCAATAAAAAGTTCGACCGGGTCGTAGCCCGGTTTTCGGTGTATATCAACAGTACGAGCGTAATCAGGCGCACGCGTATCATCCAACCAATAATAATAACTAAACCATCGATCAGCCTTAGAGATAGCGACTAGCTCCCCCGCTCGCTCATGATCAAGACCCCATTGTTTTTTACCTGCCTCATCAAGCACGTTCTCGACACCATCTAAACCTTCTAGCAAGGCTTTTACCTCGTCTATACAATCAGGCTTATTGATATATACATGGGCTATTTGGTGATCAGCAACGGCAAACGCATCCGAGGCACCAGGGTCGAATTGTTCTCGCCCCCGCTCATCACGTATGCGCACATACCCAGCCTGTCTAAGCGCTCTATTGATATGCACGGCATCCTTCACTGGGGTAATACCGTATTCCGACACAATAATCACTTGTTGTCCTTGAGCCTCTGCATGTGCGATAAGCTCCCCACATAGTTCATCAACCTGATTGAGATCGCGCTGAATATCCGCGTGCTTAAGATCTGGCCCAAGACGCTGCAGGTTGTAATCCAGGTGCGGCAAATACGTTAACGTTAGCGTTGGATTACGCGTTTGCATGACGTGCCGTGTTGCATCACTAATCCATTTACTCGAGGTAATATCCGCTACTGGCCCCCAAAATTTGAACAAAGGAAACTGACCAAATTTTGCATCCAACTCATCGTGTAGTTCAGGCGGGTGCGCATAGTGATCAGGAATCTTGCGGCCATCGGCAGGATACATGGGCCGAGGTGTTGCACTCCAATCCGCAGTGGAATACATGTTGTACCACCAGAACATCTTGGCACAGGTAAAGTTGGCATTCAGCTGCTTAGCCGTATCCCAGATCTTGTCGCCTTTCACCAAGCGATTGGATTGGCGCCATAGCCACACTTCAGACAAATCACGAAAATACCATCCGTTGGCCACTATTCCATGCTCTGCAGGCGTTAAGCCCGTTACTAAGCTACTTTGAGCAGAACAGGTTACTGCAGGTGTGACTGCCTTGAGGGGTCGCATGGCTCCTCTGGCGGCCAGTTTCTGCAAGTGAGGTGTGTACTCACCCACTAACGCCGGGCTCAAGCCTACAACCAAAATTACGAGAGTTTGATTCATCTCGTAATAATAGCGGAGTAATACTAAATGTGGACTGCGGTTAAGCTAGAGTTCTAGTGGTCAGCTATATTTACTACAACCTTAAACATTATCCGTATCGTGCGATTAATCCAAGCAGCGCAAGCCACCCAACATTTGAGTTATTGTTCCAATATTCACCCCGGTGAAACATGGGAGCAGACGCTACGCAATTTGCACGACAATCTACCGGGCATTCGTGAACAAATCGCTCCGGAAAACGATTTTGGTATCGGCTTGCGCTTGTCAGCTCAAGCAGCTGGCGACTTGGCCAAACCTCAGGCATTAGCTGAATTTAGCCAATATCTTGAAAATAATCCCTTCTATCTTTTTACCATCAACGGGTTTCCGTATGGACCGTTCCATGGCACCACCGTAAAGGAAGCCGTGTACCTGCCGGACTGGCTCGACCCTGAACGCCTACGCTATACCAATCAACTTGCCGATCTGCTCGCGCAACTACTGCCCGACGACGTTAGCGGCTCAATTAGCACTGTGCCGGGTGCGTTTAAGGCATCTGTAAAAAACGAAGGCGATACACACATCATGGCGCACAACCTCGTGCGGCACGTAGCTCATCTTATCGACGTAAAGCGTGAAACAGGCAAGCAGATCTGTCTAGCCTTGGAACCTGAACCCTGCTGCTTTCTTGAAACCATTGATGAGACTTGTGCATTTTTTACGAATTATTTATACAGTCATGATGCGCGCAAGATGCTGTGCCAGCTTACCGGTATTAATGATGCAGAAGCGGACATCGCCTTGCACGAACACTTAACGGTTTGCCTTGATATTTGCCATGCGGCGGTAGAGTATGAAGACGCAAAAACTTGCTTGGCAAAACTGAGTCAATCGGAATGCGCGGTCGGCAAACTGCAAATTAGCGCAGGATTAAAGTTTGACGGGATCAGCGCGCAAACAATAGAATTACTAAAACCATTTGAAGACAACGTTTACCTCCACCAAGTCGTTGCCAGACAACACAATGAGCTACACCGTTTTACCGATCTACACGAAGCATTTTCCAGCTTTAATGCTGGTGCACAGTTTGACGAATGGCGAGTACATTTCCATGTGCCGGTATTTATGGATAAGTTTGGCAGCTACACATCTACGCAATTTTTTATCAGTGAGATGCTAGCACTACACAAAGCCATGCCGATTAGCGACCATCTTGAAGTAGAGACCTACACTTGGGGCGTGTTACCCGAAGAACACAAAACTGACAATATGCAACAAGCTATCGTGCGAGAGTTACAATGGGTTATGGCGCAACTTAATTAAGTATGTTCAGTACTCTACTCAAGCTAGGCCGCGTATCAAACTTACCCACAGTGTGGAGTAACACGATCGCAGGCGCCGTACTAGCTGGCGTGTACATTTTTAACGAATCGGTACCACTATTGTTGATTGCGATGTCGTTAGCCTATATTGGCGGTATGTTTTTAAACGATGCCTACGACAGTGAAATCGATGCCATTGAGCGGCCGGAACGCCCTATTCCATCAGGTAAAATCAGCGAAACCAAAGTGTATCTATTGGGCTACGGGATGCTTGCCACTAGCATCTGGCTGGTAATGATCAGCGCTAGTCGCGCACTGGGTATTCCGCAGTATGCTGCTGCATCAGCGCTGGCATTATGCTCTTGCATAATGCTGTATAACATCTGGCATAAAAACAATCCGATTAGCCCACTAATTATGGGCCTGTGTCGTATGTTCGTCTATATCACTGCAGGCTACACACTACTTCGCGAGCCTTCTAGCTTGGTTATAGCGGCCGCAGTTGTCACACTATCCTATTTGATCGGCCTCACATACATCGCTAAAAGTGAAAATCAGCAAAGCTTTGCTGCAATGTGGCCTATCGCTTTTTTAGCAGTACCTTTAGGCTTTGGATTAATGCGATCCACTAATAGTATTCCAACTTTGTTGTTTACACTCTTGTTTGGTGCTTGGCTGCTGTATTCGCTTCAATTTTTAATGGTCCCAGCCAAACGCAATGTGCCCAAAGCTGTGGTGAGTATGATAGCGGGGATTTCCCTATTAGATGCGATCTACATAAGCTCGGTTGGGTTTACCAACTTGGCTTTTGTTGCTGTTGGGGCATTTGTGCTGACATTATTTTTGCAGCGTTTTATTGCGGGTACATAAAGGCTAAGCAGTAGCTTTTTGGCCCGACTAACATTCTATTCGCTTTCAGGACCTGTCGCTCTGGACAATAAAACCCTGACAGCTTCTGCCGCAGGCACACCTTCGATAACCACTCGATAAATTTGCTCGATAATCGGCAGTTCAATATTGAGTCGCATCGCATGCTCATGTACTGCACGCGCAGCAGAGACACCTTCAACCACTTGTTCTATTTCATCTTCCGCTTCTGCAACAGTTTTACCGGCAGCCAAGGCTAGCCCCATACGTCGATTACGGGATTGATTATCAGTACAAGTTAGTACTAAATCGCCCATGCCAGCCAAACCTAAAAATGTTTCAGTATTAGCACCCATTGCAACGCCTAAGCGAGTCATTTCACGTAAGCCACGATTGATTAGTGCAATTCTGGCGTTAGCGCCAAAGCCTAAGCCGTCAGCCAATCCGGCACCAATCGCGATAACATTTTTAACCGCACCCCCTACTTCAACTCCAACAATATCGGTTGAGGTATACGCTCTGAAAGGCGGTGTCGAAAGTGCTTCGGCTAAATCTGCAGCGAAGGCCTCAGTATTGGCTGCGACACTCATTGCCGTTGGCAGGCCTTGCCCTACTTCAGTTGCGAAAGTTGGCCCGGATAACACCGCATACTCTGCACACTGCGGCAGCACTTCACGAACCACTTGGTGAGGCAACAAACCGGTACTGAGCTCTAAACCCTTAGTTGCCCAAGCCAGACGCTTAGCATCACCGCCCAAGCGCTGTAAAATATGTCTGAAAGAATGACTAGGCACAGATACCAAAATGAAATCAGTGCCACAAATAGCTTTATCCCAATCAGGTTCTGCGCTTAAGCTGTTGGGGAATGCTGCATCTGGCAAGTAGCGCGTGTTTACACGCTCGGTGACCATGGTTGTCACCAGTGCGGTATCTCGGCCCCATAGTTTTACCGGCGCACCGCTTCTTGCTAATTGAATAGCTAGAGCAGTACCCCAAGAGCCTGCACCAAGTACTGCGATTGCCTTAGATGTTGATATAGACATAATCAGGTCGAGGTTGTTGAGCCGGTTTGGACTTGCCATTGCCGAGCATAGTAGCCATTGGAATGCAGAAGCTCGGTATGCGTGCCGCGCTCAACTATAGCACCCTGATCGAAGACAACAATTTCATCAGCCGAAACAATAGTCGATAAACGATGGGCCACCACCAATACTGTACGGCCTTTTGCTAATCGGGCGAGTGATCGTTGAATCGCCGCTTCGGTTTCGTTATCAACGGCACTGGTGGCTTCATCCAAAATAAGTACTGGCGGATTTTTCGCGATAGCCCGTGCTAGCGATAAGCGTTGACGTTGTCCACCTGAAAGCTTTACACCACGTTCGCCAACTAGAGTATCAAAGCCATCTGGCAATTGATTGATAAAATCCAAAGCTTCAGCAGCACGGGCGGCTTCGATAATTTCATCGATGCTTGCATCAGGATTGCCGTACGCGATGTTGTCAAACACTGGCCCTTCAAACAAAAATACGTCCTGGCTTACTAAGCCGATGTGCTCACGTAAGTTATGCAAGCGAAGCTCATCGATTGGAATACCATCAAACGATATCGTGCCCTTATCAACAGGATAAAAACGTAGCAATAGTTTGATCAGGGTAGATTTACCAGACCCGGTTGCTCCCACCAACGCAGTAGTTTTTCCGGCAGGAACCACAAGTTTTACGTCATGCACCCCAGCCTCGGTTTTTTTATAGCTAAAGCTGACTTGATCAAACTCAAGTGAACCCTTAACAGGAGAGCTTAATTGCAGCTCACCATTATCCCGTGTATTAGGTTGGGTTTCGACAAGAGCGAGTATGCGCCGCGTGCTAGCCATTGCTCGCTCGTACAAATCAACTGTCTGCGCCAGACGGGTTAAAGGCCACAGTAAACGCTGGGTTAAAAAAACCAACATGCCGTATGCGCCTACGTTTAAGGTTCCATCTAAGGCTTTAAACCCGCCCACGATAAAGGTGGCTAAAAATCCCATTAAGACTGCCATGCGAATCAATGGAACAAACGCTGAGCTAACTTTTATTGCTTGACGATTAGCCTTAACGTAGCGATCACTTGCCTCTGCTAGCAATTGCGACTCACGTTCTTCTGCAGTAAACGATTTGATCGTTACCATACCGCCAATGCTGTTAACAATACGGTTAGCCAGGGTACCAACCTGCTCGCGCACATCAGCATACAAAGGGGTTGCTCGGCGCATAAAATAAAACGCGCCCCAAATCACTACAGGGATGGGCGTAATGGCTAGCCACGCGATGGTTGGAGAAACATAGAAGAACACGCCACCCACCAATACAACCGCAACAAACACTTGGAGGAAATCGTTAGCACCGCCATCAAGAAATCGTTCTAATTGATTAACATCATCGTTAAGAATAGCGGTGAGCTCGCCTGAAGATCGGCTTTCGAAAAAGTGCATATCTTGTTTTTGTACTTGATCGTAAGCAGCTTGGCGCATATCAGCTTGGAGATCTTGAGCAAGGTTACGCCACAAGATTAAATACAAATACTGAAACAAGGACTCCCCTGCCCATATAACGAAGGTCAGAAACCCTAAAACCAAAATTTGCGATTTAGGAGAATCAAAGCCAAGCGAGGCGACAAAGCTCTCTTGTTGATTAACCACTACATCAATAGCGATACCAATTAATATTTCTGGCATCACATCGAAGAAGGTATTTAGAGCCGAGCACGTGCTGGCCAAAATTATACGCGTGCGATAGCCTCTGGCATATCGCAGCAGAGATAGAAGTGCCGAAAAGCTAGTGCCGGTATCAGACATTCTCTTAAGTCTTTAAAGCAAAAAGGCCCGTGCATCGCTGCACGGGCCTTTAACCAAACTATAAAAATACGCAGCGTTTAGCTATCAGCGCGTTCAACAAATTCAATGATTGCCATAGGCGCTTTATCACCAGTACGAACACCACATTTTAGGATGCGAGTGTAGCCGCCAGGCCGTCCTTGAAAGCGTGGGCCAAGATCAGTGAATAGTTTACCTACTGCCGCTTTATCGCGAAGACGCGAAAACACCAAGCGGCGCTTGGCAACACTGTCTTCGCGGCTCATAGTAATAAGCGGCTCAACAACACGGCGCAGCTCTTTCGCTTTTGGCAATGTTGTACGGATAGATTCGTGCTCTACCAGTGAAGTTGCCATATTGCGAAACATTGCATGCCGGTGGCTGCTATTTCGATTGAGCTGACGCCCACTTTTACGATGTCTCATTGTCTATTACTCTCGACTGGCTTTTGACCAGTAAATTCTTAATTGTATTTTGGCTTAGTTAACTAGGTCACGTTGCTTTTGCAACTCTGGTGGTGGCCAGTTTTCTAGGCGCATACCCAGTGACAGAGCTTGCTGTGCAAGCACGTCTTTGATTTCAGTAAGCGACTTTTTACCCAAATTAGGGGTTTTAAGCAGCTCGACTTCAGTACGCTGGATCAAATCACCAATGTAGTAGATATTCTCAGCCTTTAGGCAGTTAGCCGACCGAACAGTTAGCTCAAGATCATCAACCGGACGCAATAGGATCGGATCGATGTCAGAAGCTTGCTCTTCTTCTGGAACAGCAGCTTCAGCCTTGAGATCAACAAACACTGATAATTGCTCTTGAAGGATAGTCGCAGATTTGCGAATCGCCTCTTCCGGGTCAATTGTGCCGTTAGTTTCCAGGTCAATAATAAGCTTGTCCAAATCGGTGCGCTGCTCTACACGTGCACTGTCTACGTTATAGGCCACGCGACGCACAGGGCTAAACGATGCATCAATCTGCAAAGTACCGATTGGGCGATTCTCGCCTTCTTCTAAGGTGCGCGCCGATGTGGGCTCGTAACCACGTCCAACTCGGGCACGCAGTGTCATATTTAGATTGGCACCGGCTGTCAGCTGGCAGATAACGTGATCAGGGTTAATGATCTCAATATCGTGATCTAATGTGATATCCCCAGCAGTCACCGTGCATGGGCCCTGCTTGACTAGCTTTAACGTAGCTTCTTCCTTAGCGTGCATAACGATCGCTACACCCTTAAGGTTTAGCAAAATATCGAGTACGTCTTCTTGTACACCTTCCATTGTGGTGTATTCGTGCAATACGCCTTCTATTTCAGCTTCATAGATAGCTGCACCCGGCATGGATGACAATAGAATGCGTCGTAAGGCATTGCCTAAGGTATGACCAAAGCCGCGCTCTAGTGGTTCTAGCGTGACTTTAGCGTGGTTAGGGCTAGCCGCAGAAACATCAACAATTCTTGGTTTCAGAAATTCGGTTTGCATGGCATTCAACCTGTTTAACGCGCTCTGGCACTATGTGCCAGAACAAAAAGTAACAATATGCAACCGCCAATGGCGGCGCTGAGCTCTACTTCGAGTAGAGTTCCACTACCAGTGATTCATTAATTTCAGCCGGCAAATCTGCGCGATCTGGATTAGCTTTGAATACACCTTCTAGCTTCTTAGTATCAACTTCGATCCATCCTGGAACGCCACGCTGTGCAGCAAGCTCAAGCGAATCAGCAATACGTGCTTGCTTCTTGGCTTTCTCACGAACCGTGATGGTCTGGTTTGGTTTTACTTGAAAAGAAGCAATGTTAACGATTTTGCCGTCAACCAATATGGCTTTGTGTGAAACCAACTGGCGACATTCAGCTCGAGTTGAGCCAAAACCCATTCGGTAAACTACGTTATCTAAACGCGCTTCTAGAAGAGTCAGTAGGTTTTCACCTGTTGAGCCTTTAGTAGATGCGGCGGCTTTGTAGTAATTACGAAATTGTTTTTCCAATACACCGTACATGCGGCGTAGCTTTTGCTTTTCACGTAACTGATTTGCGTAGTCTGAAGGACGACCACGCTTAGCACCCGCCATTCCTGGAGGTGTTTCAAGGTTACATTTTGATTCAAGAGGACGTATGCCAGACTTTAGGTAAAGGTCTGTGCCTTCACGACGAGCTAACTTACACTTTGGACCGATATATCTAGCCAATGTTTCTTATCTCCCACTCATAAAGAGCGAATTGTAGTAGCCGTTAGAGCCACAGTAGTGTGACTCCAAACGTTAACTTGATTAAACCCGACGCTTCTTTGGTGGTCGACAGCCATTGTGTGGAATGGGTGTCACGTCGAGAATGCTACTAATTTTAAATCCTACGTTATTCAGTGAACGAACAGCTGAATCACGGCCAGGACCAGGGCCTTTAACGCGAACGTCAATATTCTTTAAACCGTACTCTTTTGCAGCTTCACCGGCACGCTCTGCAGCAACCTGGGCTGCAAATGGTGTGCTCTTACGAGAACCACGGAACCCTGAACCACCCGCAGTGGCCCAAGAAAGCGCGTTGCCTTGACGGTCTGTGATCATGACAATCGTATTGTTAAACGATGCATGAATGTGAGCAATACCGTCTGATACGGTACGACGTACTTTTTTCTTTGTGCTGGCTGCCATAAATTTCTTCTATGCGCCTCTAGCGCTTCAATGGACGGCGCGGACCTTTACGGGTACGTGCATTAGTTTTAGTGCGTTGACCACGTAGTGGCAAACCGCGACGATGACGGATACCGCGATAGCAGCCCAAATCCATCAAACGTTTGATGTTCATGGAAACGTCACGACGAAGATCGCCTTCCACTATAAATTTGCCTACTGAGGTACGTAGGTTTTCCACTTCCGATTCTGAAAGATCGCGCACTTTGGTATCAGATTTGACACCCGCGTCCTCGCAGATTTGGTACGCACGCGTGCGCCCAACACCATAGATGGAAGTTAACGATATCCAGATGTGTTTCTGGACAGGAATATTTATGCCGGCGATACGCGCCATACTGTTCTCCGATTACCCTTGTCGTTGCTTATGCCGAGCGTCACTATTGCATATGACGCGGATAACGCCCTTACGCTTGACGACCTTGCAATTGCGACAAATTTTCTTTACTGATGCTCTAACTTTCATCAATTCTCTCCAATGCTACCTAGCGCCACGAGGTGATGGTTTATTACCACCTTGCTTTTTCATCAAGCCTTCATACTGATGACTCATCATATGAGCCTGCGCTTGAGCGACAAAATCCATACACACCACAACAATGATTAGAAGTGATGTACCACCGAAATAAAACGGTACGTTCCATAACAGAATCAAAAATTCTGGTAGTAGGCATACCAACGTGATGTACAAAGCGCCATAAAACGTTAAGCGAGTTAGTACACCATCTATATAACGCGCCGTTTGTTCACCTGGGCGTATGCCTGGAATGAACGCACCTGAACGCTTCAAGTTATCAGCTGTTTCTTTTGCGTTAAAAACCAACGCCGTGTAGAAAAAGCAGAAAAATATGATGGCTGATGCGTACAGCAGTATGTAAACCGGTTGACCAGGCTGTAGCGTGGATACCAGCGTATTCAACCATGAATTGCTGTTAGCAGTAGCCAAATCGCCCAATGTTGCTGGGAACAGGATAATACTGGATGCAAAAATCGGCGGTATTACACCAGCCATGTTCAATTTTAGCGGCAAATGGCTCGATTGGGCCGCGTACATTTTGCGCCCCTGCTGCCGCTTGGCATAGTTTACAGTGATACGACGTTGTCCGCGCTCTACAAATACAACAAATGCTGTGACAGCAAACACCATTGCAAAAAGCAGAATTACAGTGAAAGTAGCCAGCTCGCCAGTTCGGGCAAGTTCTAAGGTGCCGCCAATGGCGCGAGGCAGACCAGCGACAATACCAGCAAAAATAAGGATCGAAATACCATTGCCGATACCGCGCTCTGTGATTTGCTCACCCAGCCACATTAAAAACATGGTGCCGGTAATAAGCGTGATTGCAGCAGCAAATACAAAACCAGGGCCGGTCAGGAATACCAGGCTTTGACCGCCAGCAGATTGACCCTGCAACGCAATCGCAATACCGACTGACTGGATAGTGGCTAACAATAATGTACCGTAACGCGTGTATTTAGTAATGACACGTCGACCACTCTCGCCTTCTTTACGAAGCTGCTCAAGCTGCGGAATGACGTGAGTCATCAGCTGCATGATGATCGATGCAGAAATATACGGCATTACACCGAGCGCGAAAAGAGACATCCGCGATAAAGCACCGCCGCCAAACATGTTTAACATGCCAAGGATGCCACCGCTTTGCTGTTCGAATAATTCAGCCATTACTCCAGGATCGACGCCTGGAATAGTGATGTGAGAACCAATTCGAAACACCACCATTGCAAACAACACAAACAGCAGGCGAGTGCGTAGCTCGGAAGAACCCCCGATGCCACCCATTGCTGCTTTATTTTTGTCTGCTGCTGCCATAATTGCTTTGCTCTAGTTAATTACCTAGGTGCGGATTACGAGTGACTTACGCTGGTTTGTTCTTTTTGACTAATTTTGTTTTCGGCGCAGGCTCTGGCATTGCGGCAACGCTGCCACCTGCAGCCTCTATTGCAGCCTTTGCACCTTTAGTTGCGCGACATCCAGTCACTGTGACTGCTTTTTCAATTGCACCTGATAAGATGATCTTGACGGTCTGAGTTTGTACTGGAACAACGCCTGCCGCAATTAACGATTCAATCGTGATATTACCGTCGGCTACCTTGCTAAGTTCGTTTAAGCGAACTTCCTCATAGTAACGCCCCATACGAGAGGTAAAACCAAATTTAGGCAATCGACGCTGGATCGGCATCTGGCCGCCTTCAAAACCGACCTTGTGCCAGCCACCTGAACGAGATTTCTGACCTTTATGGCCACGCCCACACGTTTTGCCGGAGCCTGAACCAATGCCACGACCAACACGAGTCGCATTTTTACGGCTACCTTCGTTAGGCTTGAGGTTATTTAGAGTCATCTCTGCAGCTGATTCAGTTGTCATTATTTGACCTGCTCTTCTACTTGCAACATGTAATACGCTTTATTAATCATGCCGCGGTTTTCTGGTGTGTCGATTACTTCAACGGTTTGGTGCATACGACGCAAACCTAAACCACGAACACTCGCTATGTGGTTTTTTAATCGACCATTCATGCTTTTTACTAGAGTTACTTTTATCGTTGCACTCATGATTGGTCATCCCGTATCTCAGAGACTGGCTTACCGCGTTTAGCAGCAACCGACTCTGCGTTTTGCATTCCTGTCAGGCCGTTAATCGTGGCGCGAACAACATTGATTGGGTTGTTTGTGCCAATGATCTTAGCTAGTACGTTATGAACACCGACCGCTTCGAAAACTGCGCGCATTGCGCCACCTGCGATGATGCCAGTACCTTCAGAGGCCGGTTGCATGTATACGCGAGCAGCACCGTGGCGACCCTTAAGTGCATATTGCAATGTGCCATCTTTAAGTTGGACGTTCTTCATGTCGCGACGCGCTTTTTCCATCGCTTTCTGGATCGCTAATGGCACTTCTCGTGCTTTACCGTAACCTATGCCCACTCGCCCATTACCATCACCAACTACAGTTAGTGCGGTAAAACCAAATTGACGTCCACCCTTGACCACTTTAGCCACACGGTTGATCGCTACCAGTTTCTCGATGTAGCCGTCACTGCTTTGGTTGTAGTTATTATCGTTTGCCATGTGCTTATCTCTAGAATTTCAGGCCGTTTTCACGGGCTGCATCGGCTAGCGCTTTAACGCGACCGTGGTATTTAAAACCAGAACGATCAAATGCAACTTGGCTAACGCCTGCTGCAGATGCTTTCTCAGCGATCGCCTTACCCACCGCCGCTGCCGCTTCAACGTTGCCGCTGTACTTCACGCCAGTTCGCATGTCTTTGCTAAGGGTCGAAACCGCAGCAACAACTTTACTATTATCACCATCGATAACCTGCGCATAAATGTGGCGTGGTGTGCGGTGGATCGTAAGACGCGGAACACATAGCTCACGGATCTTAGCTCTAGTTTTCTTTGCCCGTCGAAGGCGATTCGTCTTCTTGTCCATCTCAATAAACCTTTATATATAAGGAAATAATCGTCAGCAGTATGAAGTGCCCTGATTACTTCTTTTTAGCCTCTTTCATGGCTACATATTCATCTACATATCGAACGCCCTTGCCCTTATAAGGCTCAGGTGGCCGATAGCTTCGGATATCGGCAGCAACTTGGCCAACAATCTGTTTGTTTGTACCGCTCACCGTAATTTCCGTATTACTAGGTGTGTCGATCTTGATACCTTCAGGTAGCTTATGCGCAACAGGATGTGAGAACCCTAAGGTTAGATTGATCACATTGCCCTGTGCCTGTGCTCGATAACCAACGCCGCGTAACTCTAGTTTCTTTTCAAAACCAGTATTAACGCCAATAACCAAGTTGTTAAGCAAAGCCCGCATCGTGCCTGCCATTGCCATTGCTGCTTTAGTATCATTTAAAGGCTTGACGCCAAGAATGCCATCTTCCAACGTAGCGGCAACATCGGCGTGCAGCTCCATCGCTTCATTGCCCTTAGGGCCTTTGGCATTGACTGACTGCCCATTTATTGTGATGTCCACGCCCTTGGGCACTTCGATCGGATTTTTTGCTACGCGTGACATGGCGTTTCCTAATATATGTAACTTGGCGTTAAGTAACTAATGAACTTTTCTATTGAACAGTACAAAGTACTTCGCCGCCGTGGCCTGAAGCTTTGGCTTGCTTGCCCGTCATTACACCCTGCGATGTAGAGACGATTGATACACCTAAGCCGCCTAGTACTTCTGGAATGCTCGAGGCATCAGAATAGCGACGTAGGCCCGGACGGCTAACGCGCATAATTTTTTCAATAACTGGCTTGCCGCCAAAGTACTTAAGCGTGACAGACAATGTTGGCTTACCTTCTACTTCTGTTTTACTGAACTCAGTAATATACCCTTCAGCTTTAAGCACATTGGCAACAGCAGACTTTAGCTTCGAGTGAGGCATTTCTACCGTCACTTTTTGTGCTTGCTGGCCGTTACGAATGCGTGTCAGCATATCGGCTATTGGATCAGACATACTCATACTTTCATTCCCATAACAAATATTCCTACCAACTTGCCTTGACGAGGCCTGGCACATCGCCGCGCATCGCTGCTTCTCGCAATTTAATCCGACTCAATCCAAATTTACGGTAAACCCCATGAGGGCGACCAGTAATCCGACAACGGTTACGTTGTCGAGCTGCCGAAGAATCACGTGGCAACTTTTGCAACGTAACCACGGCCGCCATCTTCTCTTCGTAACCCACCTCGTCAGAGATGATGATTGCTTTGAGTTTCTTTCGCTTTTCCGCATGTTGTGCGACTAGCTTTGTGCGCTTTTTTTCACGCGCGATCATTGACTTCTTTGCCACAGGTATAGAGCCTCTGTTCTTTATCTAAAAAGTTACCTGAATGGGAAGTTGAATTTCTTCAACAATGACAGTGCTTCAGCATCAGTTTTTGCTGATGTGGTAATGGTGATATCCATTCCACGCACTGCGTCGATTTTGTCGTAATCTATTTCCGGGAAAATAATCTGCTCCCGGACACCAAGACTGTAGTTGCCTCGGCCATCAAATGACTTAGGGTTAATGCCTCGAAAATCTCGAATACGCGGTATTGAAATCGCCACCAGGCGGTCAAGGAATTCGTACATGCGTGCACGACGTAATGTCACCTTGCAACCGATAGGATAACCATCTCGAATCTTAAAACCCGCGATTGATTTACGCGCTAGCGTGACTACCGGCTTTTGGCCGCTGATCTTGACCATGTCGCCAACAGCTGCTTCAAGCACTTTCTTGTCGCCTACTGCCTCGCCCAAACCCATGTTAAGGGTAATTTTTTCGATGCGAGGAGCTTGCATCACACTGTTATAGGAAAACTCTTCCATCAATTGTGGAAGAATTTTGTCCTTGTATTCTGCTGCTAATCTAGCCATTACTTAGTTCTCAACCGTCAACTGACGTACTGTCAGATTTGAAAAAGCGCTCTTTCTTGCCGGTCTTTTCATTGTTGCGAATACCAGTTCGATCAGCTTTTTTAGCGTTAGGGTTCCAGAGCGCCACATTCGAAATGTGGATAGATGCTTCTTGCTCTTGAATGCCGCCTGGGTCGCCAGCTTGAGGGTTACCCTTAGCGTGTTTCTTGATCATGTTGATACCATCAACAATCACACGCTCACCCATCAACCGTGCTACTGCGCCACGTCGACCTTTGTCTTTACCTGCGAGGACGATTACGTCATCACCTGTTTTGATGCGATTCATTTTTTATTACCTGCCTTACAGTACTTCAGGCGCCAAGGACACAAGCTTCATGAACTTCTCAGTACGAAGCTCACGAGTTACCGGCCCAAAAATACGGGTGCCGACTGGCTCGAGTTTTGCGTTAAGAATTACAGCCGCATTCGTATCGAAACGGATTGTTGAACCATCTGCGCGGCGAATCCCTTTACGGGTACGCACTACAACTGCGTTATAGACTTCACCCTTTTTCACACGACCGCGAGGAATGGCATCTTTAATACTGATTTTGATGACATCACCAACTCGCGCGTAGCGACGGTGTGAACCACCTAATACCTTGATGCACTGAACACGGCGTGCGCCGCTGTTGTCAGCTACATTGAGGACTGTTTGCATTTGAATCATCGGACGATACTCATCTATTCTTTGGTGGTCTGCTTATTCGCTGGCTTGTTCAAGAACTTTATCAAGTGTCCATGACTTGTTCTTTGAAAGCGGACGGCATTCTTTAATTTGTACCAGATCACCAATGTTCAACACGTTGTCAGCATCGTGCACCATGAATTTTTTGCTACGGCGAACAAATTTACCGTACATGGGGTGCTGTACCCGGCGCTCAATCACTACAGTAGCGCTTTGTTCCATCTTGTTACTCGCTACGCGGCCAATTTCGACTCGCTGCAATTTGCCCTTATTTTCGTTTGCTTCACTCATATCTTAGGCACTCGCTGCTTGTTTCTGATTGATCACTGTCTTTATTCGAGCGATCTGGCGTCGCACACGCTTGAAATTGTGTGGCTTGATTTCTTGACCTGAACCTTGTTGCATGCGCAAATTGAATTGCTCACGACAAAGCGCGGTTAGCTCAGTGGTGAGTTCGTCAACACTTTTCTCAGTTAAGTCTGCGGCAGCCATTACGCTAAAGTCCTAGATACAAATGTTGTTTTAATTGGCAACTTTGCAGCAGCCAGTGCGAATGCTTCACGGGCGATCTCTTCAGATACCCCTTCCATTTCGTACAGCATCTTGCCAGGTTGAATCTTGGCTACCCAGTACTCCACGTTACCTTTACCTTTACCCATTCGTACTTCGATAGGCTTTTTGGTGACAGGCGTATCCGGGAAGATACGGATCCAGATTTTCCCACCACGCTTAATGTGACGAGTCATGGCACGACGAGCCGCTTCGATCTGACGCGCCGTTAGACGACCACGTGCAGACGCTTTAAGGCCGTATTCGCCAAAGCTGACTTTGTTACCGTTCAGCGCAAGTCCGCGGTTGCGGCCCTTGTGCATCTTTCGGAATTTTGTACGTTTAGGTTGAAGCATATCTTCGCTCTATTTATCTTTTTTCTTGCTAATAACGCTGCTAAAAACGCTTACTTCTGCGCTGTGGCTTTAGCCACTTCCGCACGTTTATCATCCAAATCAAATACTTCGCCGTGACAGATCCAAACTTTAATACCGATAACACCATAAGTAGTGTGTGCTTCGGCTGTGCCGTAATCGATGTCTGCACGCAAGGTATGCAATGGAACACGTCCATCGTGATACCACTCGCGGCGAGCAATCTCAGCACCGTTCAGTCGACCTGATACAGCGATCTTTACACCCTGCGCACCAAGGCGCATTGTGTTTGTTAGAACGCGCTTCATTGCACGTCGGAACATCACGCGGCGCTCAAGCTGCTGCGCAACACTTTCTGCCACTAGCTGGGCGTCGATTTCCGGCTTACGGATTTCAGCGATGTTGATCTTGACGTTATTAATGTTCAAGCCAACCATCGGCGCGATCACCTTGCGCAGACGCTCAACATCTTCACCCTTCTTGCCGATAACGATACCCGGACGAGCCGAATGAATAGTTATGACAACCGCTTTCGCTGGGCGGTGAATCTGAATACGGCTGACAGACGCATGAGCAAGCTCTTTTTTCAAGAACGCGCGCACTTTAATATCTTCGTTCAGATAGTTTGCGTAATCTTCGTTACCGGCGTACCAGGTTGAATTCCAGTCTGCTGAAATGCCAAGCCTAATACCTATTGGATGTACTTTTTGACCCACTTTATCTGCTCCTAGCGGTCCGATACCGTCACAGTGATGTGACTGGTACGCTTAAGAATACGGTTTGCTGAACCTTTAGCTCTTGCCCGTAAACGTTTCATGGTTGGGCCTTCGTTGACCTGAACCGCTGATATTCTTAGATCGTCAACGTCAGCACCTTCGTTGTGCTCTGCGTTGGCGATTGCACTGTCTACAAGCTTCTTCATGATCGCACCTGCTTTTTTGTCACTAAACATTAGTAACTCAAGCGCACTCTCAACTGACTTGCCACGAATCTGATCAGCGACTAGGCGGACCTTCTGAGCAGAAATTCTGGCGTGACTTAATTTAGATTCAACTTGCATTTTATCTAGCCTTTTTGTCAGCGATGTGACCACGGTAAGTACGCGTGGCAGCGAATTCGCCCAACTTGTGACCAACCATGTTTTCAGACACCAACACAGGAACGTGCTGACGACCGTTATGCACGGCGATAGTTAACCCGACCATATCTGGTAGGATCATTGAACGACGCGACCAAGTTTTGATTGGGCGCTTGCTGTTGCTGGCTTTTGCTGCTTCAACCTTCTTGATCAGATGGTCGTCAACAAACGGGCCTTTTCTTAGTGAACGTGGCACGGCTATCTCACCTATTTCTTGTTGCGTCGACGCACGATCATATTATCGGTGCGCTTGTTTGAACGAGTTTTGTAACCCTTAGTTGGCGTACCCCAAGGACTAACTGGATGACGACCACCGGAGGTACGACCTTCACCACCACCATGTGGGTGATCGACTGGGTTCATTGCCACACCGCGAACGGTAGGACGAACACCACGCCAGCGTTTGGCACCAGCTTTACCTAACTTACGAAGCGCATGCTCCGCGTTGCCTACTTCACCAAGCGTTGCACGGCAGTCGGACTGAACCCGACGCATCTCGCCTGAACGCAAACGTAATGTCGCATACTGACCTTCTCGGGCAACTAGTTGGACGGCAGCACCAGCACTACGCGCTATCTGCGCACCTGCACCAGGCTTAAGTTCGATGCAATGTACAGTTGAACCCACGGGAATGTTGGCCAGTGGCAGACTGTTGCCCGATTTAATTGGCGCCTCACGACCCGAACTAATCGGATCACCAACACTCATCCCTTTAGGAGCAATTATGTAGCGACGTTCGCCGTCCGCATATTTGATCAACGCAATATTGGCTGTGCGGTTTGGGTCGTACTCAAGACGCTCAACTGTTGCAGGAATGCCGTCTTTGTCACGCTTGAAATCGATGATGCGATAACGGCGCTTATGACCACCACCAACGTGACGAGTGGTTATACGGCCATGGTTATTACGACCGCCTGTCTTACTTAGGCTTTCTACCAACGGCTCGTATGGCCCCTCTTTAGAGAGGTCTTTATTGACAACCCTAACCTGAAAACGACGTCCCGGTGAGGTTGGTTTTGATTTAACGAGTGCCATGATTAACTCTCAATACTCATGAAGTCGATGTCCTGGCCTTCAGCCAAACGAACAGTCGCTTTTTTCCAATCTGACCGGCGCCCAATGGACTGCCCGAATCGCTTAGTCTTACCTTTAACATTGACGATCTGAACGCTCTTTACGTCAACTTTGAATAGAGCTTCAACCGCTTTTCGTACTTCAAGCTTGCTTGCATCATTAGCAACCTTAAAAGTATGACGGCCTTGCATCTCAGAAGCCATTGCAGTTTTTTCAGAAATATGCGGTGCTAGCAGCACTGCGTAGAGTCGTTGGTCATTCATGCCAGTCGCTCCTCTAACTGCTTAATCGCAGCAGTGGTGGTTACGATGTGCGGATAACGCACCAAGCTAACTGGATCAACGCCGTCTACATCGATAACTTGAAGATTTGGAAGGTTACGGCTAGACAGATACACAGACTCAGACACGTTATCTAGTAACAACAATGTCTTGCCCACTTCTAACTCTTGCAACTTAGCTTGCATTAGACGAGTTTTAGGCTCAGCCACATCGAATGAATCGAGAATCACTAGGCGACCGTCTGTTGCTGCTTGAGACAAGATAGATCGCAGCGCAGCGCGGTACATCTTCTTGTTTACTTTTTGTGTGTAATCGCGAGGCTTGGCGGCGAACGTAACACCACCACCGGCCCAGATCGGACTACGAGAAGTACCAGCACGAGCACGGCCAGTTCCTTTTTGCTTCCAAGGCTTTGCGCCACCGCCACGAACTTCGGAGCGAGTTTTTTGAGCAGCGTTTCCTGAACGTCCACCTGCAAGATAGGCGGTGACGATCTGGTGAACCAGGCCTTCGTTATACTTGGCGCCAAATACAGTGTCAGAAACTGACATTGTGCCGCCGCTATGTGTTTTTAGGTCCATGAAGCCTTAACCCTTCTTGTTCTTAAATTTAACAGCAGGCTTGATAACAACGTCGCTGCCCGGCGCACCAGGTACCGCACCACGAACCAAGATAACGTCGCGGCCTTCGTCGACACGAACCACTGTTAGATTTTGCATTGTGCGTTGACGGGCACCCATGTGACCAGCCATTCGCTTACCTTTAAATACGCGGCCTGGCGTTTGGTTTTGACCGATTGAGCCAGGTGCACGGTGAGAGAGTGAATTACCGTGAGTCGCGTCTTGCATTTGAAAGTTATGTCGCTTTACGCCACCTTGAAAACCTTTACCGATACTCGTACCAGTGACGTCAACTTTTTGGCCAGCTTCAAATATATCGATACCTATCTCGCCGCCAACTTCCAGCTCCGCGCCCTCTTCACCTTCTAGCCGGAATTCCCACAAGCCTCGGCCTGCAGCGACGTTCGCTTTAGCGAAATGCCCGGCTTCCGCTTTTGACAAATGGCTGGTTTTCTTTTCGCCCGCCGTAACCTGTACAGAGTTATACCCATCTGTTTCAGCCGTCATGCGCGCTGTCACACGATTTTTAGGCGCCTCAATGACAGTCACAGGCAGCGATGCACCTGATTCGTCAAATATGCGTGTCATGCCGATTTTGCGGCCAACCACACCAAGAGTCATTATTCTTCTCTCCAACCCTGCAAACTGCTAAACATACTGTGTAATAAAAACCGCTATCAACCCACTAACAAAAGCGCAGACACTGGCGCTCTGTTGAAACGCTAGCGACCAAATTGAGTAGTCAAAATTGGTCCTAAGCGTCGTAACAGCCCAGTGTCAAAGGATTTTTACGTCACACAAAATCAAAGCCCGACGCAAATACATAACGCCGGGTCTAGGTAGCCCGCAAGTATAACAACTAAATCTGGCAGAATCCACAGGGACAGGCAGGTTTTTTTCAAGTGACAAACGTCTGAATCGCCAGCGCTTTTTTGATCGCCAATTTTTTATGACTTAGTCAATTCTGTGACAATAGTATCCACAGCTGTGGCAGGCATTTTCGCCACAGTTGACTCCCCTACTTTACGCCGCCCAATGCCTTTACATTCAACAACAAACACATGGCAATTCTATATAATTCAGCATGTTAGTTGAAATTTTTGCGGACCTAACGTGATACCAGTTTGCGTAGCACTTGCATCAGCTACAAGTAATTTTGCTCAAAAATAGAGCAGATGAGCTAAACCAGCATTCTGTGTTTTACGTGCACAAGTGTTTTTCAAACCAGCTTACCCCCACATCGTCATCAACCGACCGAGATCGCCAGATATCCTTAGTTAAGGCGCTTATTGATCACGTCCAAGTAACCCATCGCAAACGCCGACAACACAAACGTGAGATGGATGATGACGTACCACTTCAGATTATCGTTTGTTAGATTAGGTGTATTCATAAATACTTTTAAAAGATGAATACTGGATATCGCCACGATGCTAGCGGCAATTTTGGCCTTTAAGGACGCCGAGTCCATTGTGCCGAGCCAACCAAGCTTTTCTTCGTTCTCCCCGACATCCAGCTGTGAGACAAAATTCTCGTAGCCACTCATCATCACCATCACAATCAATCCACCCACCATGGCCATATCAATTAGGGACAACACCACCAGGACCATGTCCGCCTCTTTCATTGAAAGAAGGTGCAGCATCAGATGAAGGCATTCTTGGAAGAACTTAATGCCCAGGGCCAATAGCGCTACGGATAGACCAAGATAGATTGGCGCTAACAGCCAGCGCGATCGATACATCGTTTTCTCGACCAGCACTTCAACTTGGCTCATATTCATGTTCCGATGATCCATTCTTTTTAATATGTCTATGGGAGCTTAGATCACCTACACAATATTCCAATCTTGATACAATCTCATTATTGATTCAATCTGAATTTCCGACTTGGGCTCGCTAAGCGATTAGACGATGAAAACACACAGTTGGCCTGAAAATCACTGGCATTGGCCGGTAGAACTCTCTCACTACCACGGTGTTAAACGCGGTGGATTGATTTATACCGGCGGGCAAGCTGATCTTGGCAGCCACGGTCAAGTGGTCACACCTGATGATCTAAACGCCCAAACACATAATGTTATGCAGCACGTTGAGTCAATTTTGCTTGACCTTGGGGCTGGGCTGGATGATTTGGTGAAGCTGGTGATCTACTTCACTGGCGATGACACCGACGAGGCGATGATACTCAAACTAATTGGAAAGCGACTCAGTGAAGCAACTCGTCCAGTAGTTTCAACTATTTGCTTACCCGAGTTATGTTATCCAGGAATGCGAATTGAGCTTGAAGCAGTTGCGATTGATCCGACTCTTCGAACAAACGAGAACCCTGAATTTTTTCGAAGCAAAAAACTACCCGCCTTACCAGACCAATATTCACATGTTGTGCGCTGCAACGACTTAGTTTTCACGAGTGATATCTCAGCAATCGGTGCAGACGGATCTCTGCCCGCCCACGGTGATCTAATCGAACAAACACGCTTAATGATGTACAAGGTTGAACATGCTTTAGCAATGGCTAGTTGCACGACAAGCCAGGCACTCAAACTCAATGTATTTTATCAAGGCGACGGCACTGCTAACAATTGGGTTAAGCCGGCCGCCATAAGAGCTGAATTTTTTCCAGAACCAGGGCCAGCCGCTACCGGTATTTCTGTAAAGGGTTTTGCGCGCGATGGCTTAATGACTAAAATAGCAATAACGGCTGCTGCTGTGACCACAGTGCAAACCGCTCCACCGATTCGCTATTCTTGGCCTGTAGGCCATTGGGACTGGACCACACATCTACCTTATAAGCACGGCAATCGTTTTGGTGATGTTATTCACTTAGGCGGACAAGTTGCTCTAAATACCAATGCAGAGGTATTGCATCCAAACAACATTGTCGAGCAAACCAAAATTGCATTAGCGAACATAAAAACAATTTTGGCCGATCTAGGCGCATCCATGGACGACATCATTAAGGTCACCACCTTTTATAAAGGTAATGCGTCTGGAGAGGGATTACACAAAAATCTAAGCATTCGATCAAACGCATTTCAAACGCCCGGCCCCGCCACATCTGGAATACCCGTGCCCTATTTAGTGTACGAGAATATGGTGATTGAAATTGAAGTCATTGCAATTGCGCGAGCCTAACGCCAAAAGCATTAAGACATGACTATTCATTTATAGTCGATCGTTATAGGGCTCACACCACCATCACCAAAGTCTCAATATGTAAAGTAGATACGTTACGTACGCTGTTGATAAAGACAGAATGAATATTGTCTCTACCGTTACATTGCTACGTCGCAACAACAACTAACTGTTAGATAGCTTAGTTCGTACAGCGCACGAACTTTTAGTCGATAGGTAACTAACTATTTCATAGGAGCCACCGTTGAAGTTACTAATAGTCAATAACAGTAGCTCAATGCGATTGATCATAAAACACACATTGAGCCGTACTGGATTCGATAATTTGGAAATTTCTGAGGCCGTAAATGGAGATGACGCTTTAGTCAAGATAAATGAACTACAACCGAATATTGTACTTTGTGACTGGAGTATGCCAAAACTAACAGGTATCGATGTTCTGAAAAAACTCAGAGAAGATGGTAACGAAGTACTGTTCGGATTTGTAACATCCGAAGCAACCTCTGCAATGGTAGATGCTGCTAGAGAAGCTGGAGCACAATTTTATATTGCCAAGCCGTTTACTCCAGAGAAATTCAGCCAAGAGTTCAACAACGTTCTTAATCAATAGTATGAGACCGTATATTGTTTAGTGTATGTGGCGATGACGGCAAGCGATCGACATACCTTGTAGCAATATCAATGCTGAAAATGTAGGCAACTAAACACTATGACGCCACTTTGTGCTGACAATATTCTTTTGCCTAAACTCAGCTCTGCCTTCGCTAAGCGACATATGATTAGGTCCACCGGATTTGTCCTGCGCCTCCCCAGTATATTCCCATTTGCAAAGAGGACATATTTCAAAGCCAGTCTTTGATTTCATCGTAAGATAATCGCAGCATGGACATTTTTGCATTAGCTCTATATCGCCTTCTACCAAGTGCTCAGCACTGGTAAGCTGATGCAGTTGTTGCTCCAGATACCTGTTAGTCGTGCCGTACAAGTTTTGCCGCAGAGCCATTTGTATTAAGGGATCGTATTCAGTACTAAGTGAGTCATCTGGCTCGTCTAGCACGTGGAGTTTGTTTTGCAAGGCGGCATCAAGCTCATGATATTCAGTATCGTCCTCATCTAAACCCCACCAATCGAGGATGTACGACTCTCGCTCCTCGACGCATAGTAAGCTTATTGAATCGCTACAGATTTTAAGTATTGCAGTATTTCTGTCGATTTTTATTGCCATGCATTTAAACCTTTACACAGAATGTGTTTAGCTGCCTCGCTGCTGAAAGGGGTTAGTTTATTCTTAACTTAAACAGAAGAACTACACGCCTGCGATACGCTGACACCACTCAGCAATTGCCATCTATTATCAGATTACAAGAATGCCTTAAGTTCACTTTTCGTTCGTATAAGAGGCTTTGCGGTTTCATTATCAATGCTATCGAAAATAAATTCACTAAGCCCCATTCCTTCATCAGTGCCCATCTTCGAAATAAATTCGTCGTAGGTCAGGTCGTATTCTGTCAACTGATGTATACCCTCACCCTTGTAAAAGGTGATATCCCCCGGCCCATCATGATTAACATCGCCACTACCCTCTAGATGGCTGATTGCTTTACGGTAAGCATCTTCGACATTTTCAGCAAAATAAATGGATCCTTCAACAACATATGCTACTTCAGAACGCTCATATGCAAATTCGTCATCTCTGCTACCATCAGTTTCGTCAGAAGTTTTGCACCATTTATTAGTGATACTTATAACTAATTGAAGGTAAAATATTTTCATAGTTTATTTTAATTACTGAGACAATAATCTATGCCGCTGTAACGCGGCGAGATCGATACGCTATAAAGGTTTAAAATGAAGGCACACTTTTAAAGTGACATCATGAATGCGCAAACATTTTTTCGTATCGAATAGCGTCTAGATCCTTTTTTTCTTTTGCCACCGGTATTTCGTGCCGCTTGATCAAAACATGAGACACCCTATCACCATACATGTCATGCATAGATGACTTCAACTGCAACCCATCCTTTTCAAGCCCTAATCCTGCATTGCTTAGTTGATAAATTCCTACCGCTATTAAGCTCTGCTCGCTGGTAGGTTTACTGCCTTGTTTAGCGTTAAAGCCTTCTATAAAACTGATCACTTTTCCAAATGCTTGTTCTGCATTCTCTGCGCTAAATAGTTTAGTCTTTATGGCATAAGCAGCCGGTATCGCTGCACCAACAACTACGGCTTCGTTGTTTTGCATGCTCCGGTCATGCATGATTATCTCTGCACTATAGATGAAGGGCATTTTCATAACGTTGACGTGCCTGTTGTATTAACTTGATACGCTCACAATTACAGATTCTTTTCTGCTGCTTGAATGAGCAGATCTATAGTTTGTTTGTTGGTAGTAGAAGGCGGCTTAAGCTGAATTCCAGCTGGATCAGCTATTTTTACGCTGCCATCTTTACCAATTATAAATTGTAGATCATCTACACTGATCTTTTTCTCAATGAGCATATTTCTGATATTTTTAAGATCTTGAATGCTTTTCGCATTTAAATCTGGCGACGCACCTACGATAGTCGGTTTTCCATTAACATTTTTTACAACATCCTTGGAACCAAAACCATCGACCTTAGACATAACAATAGCCTGCCTACCATCAACTTTTGTCAATCCGTGTACTTTGACTACTGGTAATCCATTTTCTCCCAACGTTTTAAGCGCATTATACTCGTTGACTACCCACTGGGGATTCTTACCAGGCTTGGCAACTCCAACAACTAATCCATCCTTCCAGTCATAAACTTTCTTAACACCACCCTCGCCAATCATTCCACCTAGTTCTGACAGTTCTATTTTTTCAGGAACGTGAGCGGTCAATCCGCATTTTATTGAAGAGCTATTACCGGCATTGTGTACCCACAACCCCATCTCACCAACAAAATAATTATGAGTGTTCGCAACAGTAAAGTTGTACACCGGAGTTAGTTGATCGACGTAGGTATTGCTAAAAGCAAGCACGTCACCATACATAGTAGCGATTGGATCTTCGGTTACGATATTTTTGGCATCGACCCAGCCCCTACCTTGCACCCATACAGGGTGTTCAGGAGTCAATCTTATATCGCCAAATTCCGTCTCTATAAGATGAAAACCCGGAGCAGTTCGACTAAACAGAGCGACAACAGGCTGAGGCTTAGAAATTAAACTGATCTCGTTTCGAGCGTGCACAACAGTGCCGTTTTGTACGTTCTCGATTAGCGTTAATCCATCAGGCGTCCAGACCGAAGTACCGACTGGAAAACTAGAGCACGTCACTTTTTGCTCCATATCATCTGCATATCTAGCAAGCTTTGCATTGCCCGAGATATCACCTAGCTTGCTAAGCAACTTAACCGCCGCAACTGGATTGATGTTCTGACCAATGACTCGCCCAACGTCTTTCGGCCCACACTTAAGGATTTTTTGGGCGTCTTGCACTACACCTTCAATAAGTTGGGTAATGGTGCCTTTCGGATCGCTAATAAATGCTTTGGCGATATCTACCATCACTGAAGGATCTTTTAACAGATTCCATAGGTCCTTTACTTGGTCTCCCAATCCGGCGAGTACACCCTCCAAGAAATCCCAGACCACAGCAGCAGCGGCTTTAATGTCATCAGTCCAATCCAAAGGATTCCACCAACGATTATCAGTGTTTGCCGTGTATCGAGCATCTTCCCAGGTGGTATCACAAACAATGTCGTCCGTCCCGCCGGTTGTGGCGCCTTCAGTGGTTGTACCTTGGGTTGTAGTTCCTTGCGTGGTCGCGCCTTCGGTAGTACTACCTTGTGTAGTCGTACCTTGCGTCGTCGTGCCTTGCGTTGTTGCTCCCTCAGTTGTGGTGCCTTCGGTAGTGGTACCTTCAGTTGTCACTCCGGGTGGTGTGACACCTGCTTCCCAATCTTGCTCCCATGCTTCATTTTGCATCCTTACGGTCACAACCGACGTAAGCGGTATTTGATTTTGTAGGTAGTAATGCGAATTAGGTGGGTCTGCCACTATCATCCCTTTGGCGATAATCGCAGCTACAATAGGGATCTTCATCTCAAAGCCATGCGTGACTTTGATCTTTAACAAATTGGCATCGTGTAGATTTACACCTGACTGACTTCCCACTGTAGCGCGCTCAGCATTACGATTGCGAAGATGACTATTGGGGATAGCTTTAACACCATCTTCAAGGCTCATTTCACCCCAATCATTGAACGCTTCTGGTGTTGGGTTGAGAATCCTTACATTGGTGCGCGCTGGTAGTAGGCTTGCAGCTTTTGAATGTGCGATAGCTTGAGCAGCTTTTGCCGTCGTCCCATCACCGCCGTATATTGGTGCCAAGCGATAGGCGAGTTCGGATTTAATTTCGCTAATCTGTGCATGATTAACTGCGCCATGACGGGCCGCTTCAAACGCTGCGTAGTTTACTGTTGTTTTACCGTGATAAATAAGGCCAGCTTGCACACTGCCTAGGCCCAGCAGTAGTAAAATCGGTGCGGTATAAATGAATTCAGCTAGTGAGGAACCACGTTGCCTTAAAGTATTTCGTTTTTCGCGCATATCCATTTGCTCGCAACGTAGCGTAGCCTATCAATCCGTGAATGCTAACTCGCATTGACCGTAAACCCGATCAGAAAATTAGCGACATGGCAGTAAACTTATCACGCTAAAAGCAAACATAAAATAGAGGAGAGTAATTTGCTACTCTATCTGTGACGGGCGCCTCAGACACAGCTACGCTTGCAGCTTCTTCATTAAAATGGAAGCTCGACTGGTAGGCAAAATATTTTAAAAGTGAGTTTTTGTTGCAAGCAGTTTAGCCACCGCAGAACCGGCGACTAAACTACTTTTGCATCTAAAGGCAGGCTACTAGTAATTCTCGGGTGTTCTCTGCAGTCATTTCAATCGGGTTACCGCCTGTACTTGGATCAGCAAGCGCTTCTTTAACTATTAGGTCTATGTCAGGGTTTTCTACACCTAGCTGCGTCAGATTTTCAGGTATTGAAAATGTGCTATTGAGCTGGCCAACCAAATTGTAAAACCCTAGATAGCCGCCTTCTACCTCCAAGTAAGCTGCGGCTTTATTTATCCTGTCTTCTATGGCCGGTCGATTAAATGAGAGAACGTTCTGCATTACCACAGCATTGGTGGTGCCATGGTGTGTATTAAACATCGCGCCAATCGGATGTGACAAAGCATGTATCGCACCCAGCCCTTTTTGAAATGCCGTCGCGCCCATGCTAGCAGCGCTCATCATATGCGCGCGAGCTTCTAGGTTATCGCCTTGCTTATAAGCAACTGGCAACCAATCTTTAACCAAGCGCATGCCTTCCAATGCCATGCCTTGGCTCATAGGGTGATAGTGCGGTGAGCAATACGCTTCAAGACAATGAGCGAACGCATCCATCCCAGTGCCTGCAGTAATAAACGGAGGCATACCCACCGTTAGTTCAGGATCAGCGATAACTTGTGAGGGCAGTATTTTTGGATGAAAGATGATCTTCTTTTGATGTGTTTGCGAATTGCTAATAACGGAAGCTCGCCCTACTTCCGAACCCGTACCCGCGGTGGTAGGCACGGCAATAATAGGGTGTATCGCATCTGCATCGGCACGGGTCCACCAATCGCCAACATCTTCAAAATCCCATAGTGGACGTTTTTGCCCCACCATAAAGGCAAGAACCTTTCCCAAATCCAGCGCTGAGCCGCCGCCAAACGCTATAACGCCATCAAAGCCGCCGTCGCGATAATACTTTAGGCCAGCTTCTACATTGACCTCCGTTGGGTTAGCATCGACATCAGAGAATTGCCCGTCGCCCAATTTGTTGCTCGCCATTATATCCAGGACATTGGTGGTTATTGGCAAACTTGCTAGGCCCTTATCTGTCACTAACAATGGTTTACTTATACCGGCTGCAGCACAAGCATCTGGCAACTCTTTTATGCGCCCTGCACCAAAACGGATTGCGGTGGGATAACTCCAATTGCCAACGAGGTTCATCGATTTAAGCCTTTTTTAAATGATAGGATTTTGGTCGTGTCAGGTTATGGTAACCGATTACTGACAAGCCACCACCACGCCCAGTGTTTTTGCAGCCAGTCCAGCACAGAGCTGGATCGAGATAGTCGCAACGGTTCATAAAAACCGTACCTGTCTCTATTTGATCACCGATAGTAGCGGCACGTTCGATGTCACTTGTCCATAGAGACGCCGTTAATCCTAGATCGCTATCGTTCATTAAGCGCACTGCATCAGCGTCGTTGTCGACTTTCATGATCCCCACTACGGGCCCGAAACTTTCATCGCGCATGACTCTCATATCATGAGTGACGCCTGTGAGCACTTGTGGTGTTAGATAAGCACCACCGTCATCCTCGCTAAGCTTTGAAATATGAGCCGTCGCCCCAGCATCAATCGCCTCTTGAGTTTGCGCTCTTACCTCATTGGCAAAGCGCACGTGCGCCATTGGCCCCAATGTAGTGTCCTGTTCTAAAGGATTACCCAGTTTCAAATCATTGACGATAGATACGGCTTTTTCTACAAACTGATCATATTGACCGGCATCAACATAGATACGTTCGATACCACAGCAACACTGACCAGAGTTAAACATCGCACCATCAAGCAAGGTTTCAGCCGCCGCATCGATATCGGCATCATTGAGAACATAGGCTGGATCTTTTCCGCCAAGCTCCAAACCTACTCCGGTGAACGTACCTGCAGCGGCTTGCTCAATAGTTTTGCCCGCAGGCACCGATCCGGTAAAGTTGATAAATCCAAAACTATTATTTTTAATAAGGCTTGATGTCGTGGCATGATCAAGAAACAAATTTTGAAATACATCTTCTGGCACACCAACGTCTGTAAATGCTGCCGCCATACGCTCGCCTACTAATAACGTTTGCGTCGCGTGTTTTAAAATAACCGCATTGCCAGCAATTAATGCAGGTGCCACCGTATTGATAGCTGTCATGTAGGGATAGTTCCAGGGAGCCACCGCCAACACTACTCCATGAGGCACGCGTTTGATATAGCGTTGAAATTGATCATCATCGGCAACTTCAATCGCTGCTAAGGCATCAATGGCGATAGAGGCCATATACTCTGCTCGCTCGTTAAAGCCACCAAACTCTCCACCAAAACGAATCGGACGACCCATCTGCCATGCCAGCTCAGGCACAATGTCATCGTTCATCTCACCAACACGAGCGACGCCCTTCATCACTAACGCGATGCGCGCCTCTAGTGGACGGGCGGCCCAATCTTTCTGAGCCGCTTCTGCGCGATTCACTGCTGCAGTGGCATCCTTGCCACTGATAATCGGCCGCTCGGCATAGACTGATCCATCGATGGGTGATATGCATTGAAGTGTTTTCGTCATTATTTAGGCTCTCTCAAAACCTCTAGCTATTTCGTAATCGGTTACGACCACATCGTACTCTTCCTGCTCCACTTGCGCTGCACGAGTGTAATGATCGATTACGTCATCGCCAAATGCTGCACGCAACATGCTTGAATCTTGCAAACTCGATGTCGCGTCCCTTAGATTTGTGGGAATGTCAGGGCAATCCTCATTGGCGTATATATTACCGGGGGTCTCGTCAGGCAGCTCAAGCTTTTGCTCAATACCTGCAAGCCCAGCAGCAATCTGAGCCGCCTGCGCAAGATACGGATTTAAATCAGATCCACCAATTCGGCATTCAACGCGCAAGGCAGCCCCATCACCACATAGGCGAAAACCAGCCGTACGATTATCCACAGACCAAGCAATCTTGGTTGGCGCAAACGTGCCTTTAGCGAATCGCTTGTATGAATTAATATACGGTGCGAGAAAATAGGTGTAGTCCGGCGCGTATTTGATGAGGCCAGCTACATAGTATTTCATGGTGTCAGACATACCATGTTCGCCGTTTTTATCATGAAAGACTGAAGCGCCCTGAGTCGTCCATAAAGATTGATGAACGTGCGATGCACTACCTACCTTGTCTTTATGCCACTTTGCAATAAAGCTAGCTGAATACCCCTGCTGCCAAGCGATCTCTTTAGCCGCATGCTTGGCGATGGTGTGATTATCCGCGCACGCCAGCGCATCTCCATATCGAATGTTAAGTTCCTCTTGCCCAGTTTCTGCCTCACCTTTGGAATTCTCGATAGGAACTCCGGCGGCAACTAAATGATTACGTAAGGGCCGCATCACGCCCTCTTCTTTACTGGTTTGCAGTATGTGGTAATCCTCGTTGTAGTCACTAATTGGGCGTAACTTTTTATAGTGAGATTTAGCGTTTTTGTTGTAGCGGCCTTCAAACAAGAAGAACTCAAGCTCCGTTGCCATATTGGCAACCCAACCGTGTTCGGCTAGCTTAGCTATCTGTTTTTTGAGTATGGCGCGTGGCGAATGAGGTACATCTTGATGGTGGTGGTGATCGAGAACATCACATAGCACCATCGCAGTACCTTCGAGCCAAGGCATATAGCGCAAGGTGTCCATATCAGGCTTCATGACGTAGTCACCATAACCTGACTCCCAACTGGTTGACGCATAACCGTCGGGCGTAGCCATTTCGATATCAGTGGCCAATAGATAATTGCAGCAATGAGTTTCCTGCCAGCTATGTTCGATAAAATTTTGCGCATGAAAACGCTTGCCTAACAGGCGCCCTTGCATGTCGACGAGACAAACTAATACGGTATCGATACTGCCATCGCCGACTGCCTGCTTGAGAGCGTCGAAGGTTAAATTTGCGGTCATAGTAGAGGCTGTTAGTTATTTGGATTAATTAGGAACAAATTTATTGCGGCTTTCCCCGTTTGGAAGCGGCGCGCTCGCGCGCCACTTCCATAACTGCGTTAAGAATAACGGTACGGTACGCCGGCTTTCTCCATCACATCACGATACTTTTTGAAGATTTCAATAACCTGTGCAGAACGTTCGTTTCTGGACGCCAATTCGTCCCAAAAGCCCGCAGCATCACCCACCACAGTATCCCATTCTTCCGCTGGAATAGTTGTAAGGTTAAGCTTATCGCCGTTGACGCGCAGATCTGCCTCGCCACCCCAATACCAAACCTGACGATAATAGTGAGATTGATCCATCGACATTTTGAATAGCTCTTTAAGATGGTCAGGTATACCAGCCCAACTATCACTATTAGCGAAGTACGAACCACACCACGCGCCGGTGACATTGTTTAAAAGTGCATGGTTGCAAATGTCCGCCCACCCCACTTCATAGGCTTCAGTAAACCCACACCATGCCACGCCGTCGAGCTCGCCAGTTTGCAGAGCAACTTCAACATCTTCCCAAGGCACTGTCACAGGGATCATGCCGTATTTTGCGAGAAAACGTCCAGCTGTCGGCACACCAAACACGCGTAGGCCGCGCATATCTTTAAGCGATGTAATTGCCTTTTTGGTCGTAAAGATGTGTAGCGGATCCCAAGCGCCCGCACCAAGCCATTCGACACCTTCTATATCATCATAAGCTGCCTGCCAAATTTCATTAAGACCGTACTGATTGAATAACACCGGAAGATCTAAGCTGTAGCGTGAAGAGAAAGGAAAGTAACCACCGAAGTCAGATATATCAGCAGGAGACGCCATGGTTGCATCATCAGACTGAACCGCATCCAAGGTACCATTTTGCAGCGCTCGAAATAATTCGCCCGTTGGTACAAGCTGGTCTGCATAGAATAACTCGATCTCCATCTCGCCATTTGCGGCTCTATTGAACGCCTCTATTTGAGGTTTAATAACGTGTGCACCGAGTGGCGCACCAGAATACGTTTGCATTCGCCACTTAATTGGAGCTTGGGCTTTTATGATAGCAGGAGCTCCCAGCACAGCAGCACTACCCGCACCGGCCGTAGCCAAAAATTTACGTCTAGATTTCATGATCTTTTCTCCAGTTATATTATTGCTCAATTGGACTCGCCACTAGGGAGAGGTTACTTATTTTCCGTACACATAATCAGGTAGCCATGTTGCGATCCCCGGGAAAATCATAAGAAGCGCAAGGGCGACTATCATTATGAGTACGAAAGGAACGATTGATACGTAGATGTCTCTGAGGCTGATCTCGGGTGGTGCCATTGAGCGCATCAGAAAAAGGTTATAGCCAAAAGGTGGAGTCATATACGCGATTTGCGTGGTGACTGTGTAGAGGATTCCATACCAAATTAGATCAAAGCCCAAAGCCCCGACTAGTGGCACATACAGTGGCGCGACAATAACTAACATTGCTGTGTCGTCTAGGAATGTCCCCATTAGCAAAAACGAAAGCTGCATCAGTATCAAAATAACCCAAGGGTTTAAACCTAATTGCTCAGTGAATAATGAATCTATGGCCTTGACCGCTCCAAGGCCATCAAACACCGCACCAAATCCGAGTGCCGCTACAACAATCCACATAAACATACAAGATATCGCCAGCGTTTGGCGCACCGACACTTCGAATACTTCCTTTGTCATGCGGCCCTTTAGGACAGCTGCAAGGAATGCTGCTAGCGCACCTATAGCAGAACTTTCTACAAGGCTCGTCCAGCCTTTTATAAACGGAACCATCATGGAGGCGAAGATAACAATCGGTAGCACGCCAGCACTCAATAATCGCAACTTCTCGGCGCGCGGTACATTGCGTTCCTCTTCTGGAAGCGCCGGCCCGAGTTCTGGTTGAACGCGGCATCGAATATAGATATACAAAATAAACATCCCTGCCATCATCAGCCCCGGTAAAACTCCGGCAAGCCATAACTGGCCAACAGGCTGGCGAGCGATCATTGCATACAGGACGAGTACCACCGACGGCGGTACTAATATGCCAAGCGACGAGCCGGCTTGAACGACCCCCGTGATCATCCTTTTGTCATACCCCCGTTTGAGCAATTCAGGCAGCGCGACAGTTGCTCCAATCGCCATGCCCGCAACTGAGAGGCCATTCATGGCTGAAATTAACACCATTAAACCAATGGTGCCGATAGCAAGACCGCCTCTAACAGGCCCCATCCATACATGGAACATTTTGTACAGATCTTCAGCAATACGACTTTCAGAAAGCACATATCCCATGAAAATAAACATGGGTAATGTCAGCATTGGATACCATTTCATAACTTTCATTGCGGCCGAAAATGGTATTGCCGATCCACCCGTTCCCCACAGCGTTAAGGCGGCAATAGCAGCGATTCCGCCAATAGCGCCGAACACACGTTGCCCCGTCATAAGCATCAGCATCAACGAAGAGAACATCAATACCGCAATCAATTCGTAGGACATCAGTCTTTCACTTCTCGAATGATTGTGATGTCTTTGATAAGCTCAGATATAGCCTGTAGTAACATCAAAAATATGCCGAAACACATGACAGCTTTGACCGGCCACATCATTGGCCTCCACAACGACGGCGCGCGCTCGTTATACTCAATCGCGTAACTTGTAGAATCAATGCCGCCATAGAGCATGACGCCAAGATAGAAGATCAGCAGTAAGATCGTGAAACTGTCAAACCACGCCTTTTTGCGAGTTGACCACTCCCCGTAAAATAAATCCATGCGGACGTTAGAACCAAGCTGAATAGAATATGCCCCTCCAACCAGGTAATAAGCGACCAGTGCAAACTGAGCCATTTCGAGTGTCCAATAGGAAGGGACAACAAAAAGTTGCTTCGAAATAGTCGACCACAATAAAATGCCGATCATAAGGAACAAGCTATACATCATGATACGACCCATAAAATAGTTGAAGCGATCGACCACTTTGACGTATGTTTTAGCGATTTTTAGCACTGTTCCTCCACTAAGCCCTGTAACACTCGTACGTTGGTGGAACGCAACACCTGTAGTCGTGCTGCGTCGGGTGGTGCATCAAGTATTAGCTTATCAATTTACCCAAAATTGCTTACCTAAAATTGCGAATACGAGTCGCGAACATGATACTTCGTATGTTGATGTTGATTTGCTTCGAGCAATCGGAGACTACCGTAACTTGAATGGGATTAGTATACAATGCTTGATTGAATGACTGAATGGGCACAACGTTCAATATATCAAATAAATTCAATACCATACATTGCGCATCCAATCAGTTCTAGATAAGACAAACTGAATTACCCACGTGAGTTAGTCACGTGAGATTGCTTCCGGCTAATGACTGGAGTTGCCGATGAACAACAAATTCGACATTGCTATAGTCGGTGCGGGCGTTGTTGGGTGTGCGATGGCTCGGCAGTTGACTCTATGTGGGGCCACTGTTCTAGTGTTGGAAAAGGCTGTGGATGTTCTCGACGGTGCATCAAAAGGCAACAGTGCGATTTTACATACAGGCTTTGATGCGCCAGTAAATTCGCTTGAACAATCCTGCATCGCTAGCGGATACGCAAACTATTTAAGCCATGCAGCTGAGTTGAATCTTCCGATTCTAAAATCTGGCGCACTGGTGTTAGCTTGGGATCAACAGCAGCTAGCGCAATTGCCCGAGTTGATTGATAAAGCGCATGCCAATGGCGTGAACGATGTCGCCCGATTGACTCGCGAAGAAATCCTTGCCCGAGAGCCGAACTTAGCACCATCAGTTGTCGGCGGCTTTGAGGTCCCCGGAGAATACCTGATTGATCCGTGGGCAACTGCGCACGCCTACTTACTGCAGGCGATTGCAAATGGTACAGAGCTTTTACGCGGAACAGAGGTGCTAGACGGCGAATACACCAATGGTTATTGGAATTTAAAAACTTCGGCAGGCGACTTCGTCGCTGACCACGTGATCAATTGCGCGGGATTGTATGGCGATATCGTGGATCAACGACTTGTTGGTGAATCCTGCTTTACCATCACCCCTAGAAAAGGTCAGTTTGTTGTATTTGACAAAGCTGCATCTGATTTAACAACAGCCATATTACTTCCGGTACCCACAAAGAAAACCAAAGGAGTCGTAGTTTGTAGAACAATTTTTGGCAACCTATTGCTTGGCCCAACAGCAGAGGATCAGACGAGTCGCGTGGATGCGTCCACTAATAGAGAGGCATTGTTAGCACTACGAGATCGCGGTATCGATATGATACCGAAGCTGGAAAACTTTGATGTGACCGCTGCCTATGCAGGCCTTCGGCCGGCATGCGAACATTCAGATTATCAAATTCGGCACATGCCCGATCAACAATACATTTGCGTTGGCAGTATAAGATCTACCGGTTTAAGTGGTGCACTCGGTATTGCCCAGTACGTTAATAAACTACTGGTCGAGACCCGGTTTTCAAATCAGCCGTTAACAAGCCCAGTGATTCCAGATGTCGATCGACTATCAAACTATCATCCGCGCGACTGGCAAGATCAGAACAACGGAGGCATCGTTTGCCATTGCGAATCGGTGACACGCAGGGAAATTATGAATGCCTTAACTGGGCCTATGCCACCTGCAAGCCTGCAAGGTTTAAAGCGTCGTACACGCGTGTGTATGGGGCGCTGCCAAGGCTTCTATTGCACTGCAGAGCTAGCCAAAATGACGAAGGGATACTTTGAGTTGCCCTTAGGCGTCCAGCATGAAAATAGCTGATGCAAACCAACCATCGCCCATCGACGTTGCTATCGTCGGTGCAGGCAGCGCCGGCTTAGCACTTGCAGCCGAACTAAAACGCAGTGGTGTCACTCGTGTTGTCATGCTGGAGCGCGAAAAAACAGCAGGAGGTATACCGCGTCATTGTGGTCACTACCCATTTGGAATACGCGAGTATGGACGATTACTCAAAGGGCCCGACTACGCCAAACGTAATGTTGATACTGCCGTTAAGCTTGGCGTTGAAATTCGCAATGAAGTCTCGGTAACCGAACTTCATCCGCAGGGTCGATTGAGCCTATTTACACCAAGCGGACTAGAATCGTTACAAGCTAAACGCGTTGTTTTGTGCACAGGCGTTCGAGAAAGTAGCCGCTCGCAACGATTTATCGGCGGGGACCGCCCACTCGGCGTGATGTCAACCGCTGCGCTTCAATCACTGGTTTATCTTAACGGTATGCATCCATTCTCTCGGCCGATTATTCTCGGCTCAGAACTGGTATCTTTCTCAGCGATTGAAACCTGCCGCCATTTGGGAATACGCCCTGTTGCGATGGTCGAGGAACTCGATCGGGTTATTGCGCAAAAAACTATTTTGCCTTACCTGACACTACGGGGCGTACCACTTTACGCAGGCGTTCATGAGCCAAAAATAATAGGCAAAAAGCATGTCGAAGCATTAGCGTTTGTTGATGCAGACGGCAAGCCTCAGACAATCGAAACTGATGGCATTATCGTTTCTGGAAGATTCCGACCAGAAGCCTCGCTACTGCTGGCTAGCCATCTGGAATTGGACCCTGGCTCCGGAGGGCCTGTAATTGATCAGTTTGGACAATGCTCTGATCCCAGCTATTACAGCGCAGGAAACTTGCTTCGCGCCGCTGAAACCTCAGGTTGGTGTTGGCGTGAAGGTGTTAGCACTGCAAAGCGGATTGTGCAGGATCTCTCATCCGCACACTATGAAGTTCGCGGTTATATACGCCTGTCTACTAATGATCCCGCGATTAAATTCGCCCTCCCGCAACGCTTAGTCATCTCAAACCGCCCAGGTGGCATGACAGACATGCAAATTGGCCTATTAAAACCATCGCGTGGTGTATTGAAGGCAAGCTGTGGCTCACAGTGCGTCAGCGTGAGTAAAATAAACTCACGACCGATGCGGCGAATCCTAAGACCACTGGCCGATATTCTTGCCACCGCCCCTGGATCCGACGTTCAACTTTCATTCGAAGAGTCGTAAGAAAATGAGACTTGCTGGAATAGATCAAGGTACAACGAGTACGCGTGCTCTTATCGTAAATTCTGACAACGAGTTGCAGCTTGTTCATTCAGTCGAGCACAAACAATTTTACCCAGAACTCGGATGGGTCGAGCATGACCCAGAAGAACTAATCCTCAATATTCAAGCTTGCGTCAATGCAGCTGGGAAAGTAGATGCTATTGGAATCGATAATCAAGGTGAAAGTTGTCTCGCATGGGATGCTGTTACCAAACAAGCACTCTCGCGCGTTATCGTTTGGCAGGACAATCGCACCATCAACGAAATCGAAGCACTAAAGGCTAGCGGAAAAGAAAGCGAAACTCTCAGTCGCGCAGGTCTGCCACTGGATCCTTATTTTTCAGCCAGCAAAATGGCTTGGCTTGTAAAAAACATACCCGCAGCTAAAACCGCCTTGGCACGCGGCACACTTCGGCTCGGCACAAGCGACGCGTTTTTCCTTGATCGACTTACCGGCCGTTTCGTCACTGATGTCAGTACTGCCAGCCGAACTTCTCTAATGAATCTTAAACAGTTGGAATGGGACGACACACTGTGCGAAATATTTGAAGTGCCTATTGAATGTTTGCCAACCATAGTGTCGACAACGGGCGATTTTGGCAGTATCGATACTGAACACGGCGCTACTCCAATAACGGCGAGCGTCGTGGACCAACAAGCCGCACTCTATGGATTTGGCTGCCGCGACCGAGGTGATGCAAAAATCACTTTTGGTACAGGTGCATTCGCGCTCATGGTCTCCGGTGGCGACATTATCAATAAGCCTGAATTGGGCTTGCTGCCAACAGTAGCTTGGCAATTGCTTGGCGAGAAGCCAGTGTACGCTTTGGATGGCGGGGTCTACACCGCAAGCGCAGCCCTTAACTGGGCAAAGTCACTTGGCCTATTCAACGACTTCGCCGAAATTAATACGTTCGCGACACCCGCAGCCATTGATGCTGGATTAGTTTTCGTACCCGCACTGACAGGATTAGGCTGCCCGCATTGGAATGCTCGGGCACGTGGTGTTTGGATGGGCCTCTCACTTGATCACACACCAGAGCAACTGGTGCAATCAATCCTCGAGGGTGTAGCATTTCGTGCACATGAAGTAATTGATGCGATGAATAGTTGCGTACCCATCAAAGATGCCCTCGTCATTGACGGAGGCATGAGTAAGAACCCCTACTTTGTTCAGTTTTTAGCGAATGTAGCAGCGCGTGAAGTACGCCCTGCACACATGCCAGAATTAACTGGCTTGGGGACACTACAACTAGCGGCCATGGCCTTAGGCGAAGAGCTGAAGACCGAATCCCAATTTGGATCCTTTTTGCCAGAACACGATGTTAGCTACTCAACGGTCAGGTTCAAACTGGCTGTATCTAATTCGTTAAACTGGTGAATGTTATTCTGCTACTTTGAATGTCATTGTAACTAGACACTCAAAACCGGAGATCACCCCATGTGCAAATCAAACGAGCCTGGCACTGCCGTCGGCACAGTGCAAGTGGAAAATGATCGAGTTAGAATCACCGAATGGCGTTTCAAAGAACCAGGTGACAACACAGGTTGGCATACGCACGAATACGACTACACAGTGGTACCACTGTTTGACGGCGTATTAGAAATCGATTTGCCCGACGGCTCTCGCGCTATTGCAGAGCTAAAAAATGGAGTGCCCTACTACCGCGAAGCCGGAGTTCATCACGACGTGATCAACGGCAATGATTTCGAATGTGCATTCGTGGAGATTGAATTACTACAATAAGTTGTGGTAAACCTGACGGTACGCACTACGCAATCATGACAGACAAGGAAGCAGCATCATATGGCCGCCATTAGCAATAGCGCACTTGCCAACATACTTGCCAAATACCAAGCTAAGTTCCGCCCAGATCCGCAAACAGAGAACATGCTGTATCACTCCAGTGAAGGAGCAACTCCAGCAAGGCTAAGCTACGAGCAATACGACGAATACGTAAACGAATTTGAGGCGTTTCTTGTCACGAGCAAGCGCAAGCTGCTATTGCAAGCAGCGCTGATTATCCTGTTAACCATTATCTTTATAGGTCTTGCGTTCTACTTTTTAGGCTTCGATAAAATCAGCAACATAATGGATAACGAAAAATCCGAAACCTATTTAAAATTTGGGTTTATGTTAATTTGGATGTTGCCGCTTTTGTATAAATTTTGGCAGGGCTATAAGCTCTACCAAAAACCCACAAAAGAACTCACACTTTTGCCAGAAGGCGTTGTCATACCTCTAACAAAACAGGAGATCATGGATCGTCGCTATATGGGTATGTCTGAGGGCATGATCATTGGGGCAGGCGTAATATCAATAATCGGAATCGTTGTCATTTTGATAGACGGCATACCAATAGCACCGACAGATTCCAAATATATTGCGTTGTTCTGCGTGGTTTTCGTAGGTTCGATTTACGTATGGAAACGCAAGGCTCGTGCGCATAAAGCGGATGATGAAATCCATGCTAGGCAACGACCTAAGCTCGATTAAGCCAGCCACTGCTTAAATAGTTAGACTCAAACTGTGTACCTTTGCTACAAATGCTACAAAGATGAGACAGCAGTGATAGATCAAGCAGATTTAAAATACAGAAACGCAATTGCTTAATCGGTGTTGGCCAGAATTGATGGGGGTATTTAGCAACAGAGGAATATGAGCATGCAAGAACTACAAAGCGGTGGATGTGTTTGTAAGAAGATCCGTTACAGCATAAGAGGCGAGCCATTGAGAGTAACCATCTGTCATTGCAGCTGGTGCCAACGACGAACGGGCTCTGCTTTCGGTGTTGAGCTAGTGTTCGAAAAAGACCACGTTAAATTCCAATCGGATTCATTGTCAGTTTATCGGCATGTATCAGAGATCTCTGGTCGATGGGTGGATCAACATTTTTGTAGCACCTGCGGCTCTAATGTAGGCCTTACTTTAGAAGCTGTGCCCTCCATTCAATCAATTTCTGCAGGCTCTCTGGATAACCAAAACTGGTCCGCACTGGATCAATTGGATAGACGCCATGTATTTATACGATCAGCTCGTCAGTGGGCATTAATTCCAGATGATGTCGAGCAATTTGAGGAACACTTCAGAACCTAATTTGACAAGATGCCGATGTCGTGTCGATCCATCACATCCGATAAGTGCCATTTGACGTATAAATAAGATAGAACTGTTATTCCCGCGACCATAGGCATCTATGTGAACCAACCATGGCGCTCGGAAAGCCCAGCCACTGCCTTCGCAGGGATGGCAAGGTAAATCAGGCGGTTTGCACCAATACAGGAGCTTTGCCATGAGCCAATCTACGCATCAAGCGCTATTCTCGACAGGAACGGAAAACTCGTTACGCGCACCATGGGCCGCGGAACACCAGGCCACCACATTCGTCAGGGCGATAGGGCTATTAAGCTTCTTTATCGCCATCGTTCTATCACTCGCCGTCAAGCCAGCAATAGCCAGCGAAGCCTGTTTGCCAAACGCTCCAGCACCCAACACCACAGCGTCACCACAAGAAGTCGTGAAGACGGTGATTGATGCGCTGCGCGATAACGATAAAGCTAACACCGGCATTGCAACTGTTTTCTGTTTCGCATCGCCTTCAAATAAATCCGTGACTGGTCCACTTGAACGCTTTACAGCAATGATCACCAACGGTTATGGCGTGATGCTAAACCACGCTTACAACTACGTCGAAGATATGAAGATCGAAGACAACACAGCGATGCAAGTGGTGTGGTTAGTTGCCGCCGATGGTAAAGAATATGGCTATCTATTCACCATGGGCAAACAACAAGCCGGCGAATTTGCCGACATGTGGATGACGGAAGCCGTAGTACCGATAGAGCGCAAAGGCACGCAAGGATTGGGTATTTAGTCACTCTTCATATAAAAACTTACTTAGGGCTCAGGCAGATTCGAACGTCTGTCCTTCCTTTGTTAAGGTGCCCGAGTCTCGTATGGCTGCTGTTGCACTACCTTGGTTGACCTTACCTAATATTTGCTCGCCATAACTATCGACCCAAATGTTGAAGTTATCAAAAATTTCGTGGCTAAAGTTGTCGGCCGAATAGCGTTCTATAACTGCATCTCTGTGAGGTTCTAACTCGGTAGGTACTGGACGTTTAAAATCCACAAACAACACCACTCTTGCCTTTTCACCCCTATTCCAAGCCTCATGCTCACGGTAATCGTTCAGCACCAAACTTTTACTCTGCTCCCAATGGCGAGTTTGATCCGCCACCCTAATTGCGCATTTGTCGGGCTCTGGGACATAGGTTGGCAAGTGATACCTGAGTACCGCAGAATTTGGACCGATATGCGGATGCAAATGCTGGCCCGGCTGCAGGATACTGAACATTGCTGTAATGCATTCAGGTATCTTCGAAATCACTTCACTGGTCGCCGGAAATGCTTCATGCGACCAATCGACACGGTGCCCATAGACCAGGAACGGAAATATCCGCCATTTACTACCGGAGAGTGTACGTTGTGACTCCTGCACATCTCCGAATGGAGGCACCAGATCTATAGCACGTAATAAGTTCGCAGTCTCTTGCTCGATCCCGGCTGTGTTCGCTTCAATATTTGCAATCCATGGGAAGCGTTCATTTGAAAGAAAATCATCTGGGGCTTGTGTTTTAAGCAGCTCATGATCAAATAAAGTGGCTACATCAGCAATATCAGCCTGTCGTATTTGTTGAAGACTTAACTCAGCGCCAGAAAGCCTACGACGCTTCAGCTGAAGCATACAAGAAAGCTTATTTTTCACTTTTTCACTAATTGTTATTTTTTTGGACACAGTACTGTCAAGCCTAATAATAAAACCGAACGTTATTCGATTAGTTGGGACTACGGGAACGCGAAAAGATCAGCTGCGAGGACAAGATACCAAACAAGATACCTAATAAATTGAGAAGTTCTAGATCTCACAAAAACGTTTATGAAACGTGATCATTACGTGAGAACCTCGCTAACTAGAGCTCACTAAACACCTGAGTATAAATCGCGCCGCCACATGCCAGCCCCACCCAATAAACTGCGTGACTAATTATTACGTGCACAAAAAAGCCCGCTTAATGCGGGCATTTTTGTCAAACCATCACGTCAAAGCCCGCTTTATGCGGGCATTTTTGTCGAACCTTCACGTCAAAGCCCGCTTTATGCGGGCTTTTTTGTCAAACCATCACGTCATAGCCCGCTATTTTAAGCGGGCTTTTTATTACAGCTTCCAAAAGCGCTTAGTTCAGCTTAATCTGAACATCTACACCAGCCGCCAAATCAAGCTTCATTAATGCGTCAACGGTTTTTTCTGTTGGATCAACAATATCCATTAATCGCTTGTGAGTACGGATTTCATATTGATCACGCGCATCTTTGTTAACGTGCGGTGAAGTCAATATAGTCCAACGCTCTTTCTTCGTAGGTAATGGGATTGGACCCAATACGCGAGCGCCAGTACGCTTGGCAGTTTCTAGAATTTCGCGAGCAGAACGATCGATCAGGCGATGATCAAAAGCCTTCAGGCGGATTCGGATAGTTTGACTAGATGCCATGGTATTAACTCTCTACTCGATGATTTTTGCAACAACGCCGGCGCCTACAGTTCGGCCACCTTCTCGAATTGCAAAACGCAACCCTTCTTCCATCGCTATCGGATTGATCAGCACAACAGATACTTTTACGTTATCCCCTGGCATCACCATTTCTGTTCCCGACGGCAACTCTACTGCGCCCGTTACATCCGTTGTTCGGAAGTAAAACTGTGGACGGTAGTTACTGAAAAATGGCGTATGACGGCCACCTTCATCTTTACCCAATACATAAATCTCAGCTTCAAACGCCTTATGTGGCGTAATCGTACCTACGTGACACAGTACCTGA
>CALGND010000100.1 GCA_937958675.1 uncultured Granulosicoccaceae bacterium | reverse complement strand
CTGCGTGGAAGCCAGCCGCTTTTGCCGCAGTAATGGCGTCGGGCAGTGTGTGCTCTATCCAAAGAAAACCCAAATTAGCTGAAAACTGAATCAATCGTCCCCCATAGGTACATATTTATAACGAATTATTCTTTATCAAGTGCTTTAGCCTCCCATCCAAATCGAAATCGCAATTAAAGAATGTTAGAGGTTTTTAACTTGGCCCAATCAAAGTCTACGCCGGTACCGGGCTCATTAGGTGCTATCGCTCGAGCATTTTCTACAACCAAGGGCCGCGTTGTGTACTGATCGATCGGAAATGAATGCACCTCAAGCCAACCTGAATCAGCAATCCCAGACAACATGCTAACGTGCAGTTCTTGCATGCCGTGACTACACACGGGCACATTATGTCGCGACGCGAGATTCGCCACGTGCAAAAAGCCCGTGATACCGCCACAATTAGAACAATCCGGCTGGATATAAGCCAAATTAGCATGCTCAAGTGCAAGCTCGAATTCGTAAATGGTGTGTAGGTTTTCACCCATAGCCAAGGGCATGCCACTATCTGAAGCAATCTTTGCAAACCCGAAGTAATCATCTGGGATGGTCGGCTCTTCAAACCACAACAAATTAAACGGCTTAAACGCGTTAGCAGCTTCTATCGCTTGTTCGACACTTAATGAGTAATTAGCATCAACCATAAAAGCAACATCAGGGCCGACTAAATCACGCACCGCTGCTATACGATGTAGATCGGTTTGAAGTTCGGGCTGACCAATCTTTATCTTAACGCCATTAAATCCGCGATCAAGATAATCTTGGATACTGTTGAGTAATTTTGGTAATGGAAAGTTTAAATCGATACCACCACAATAGGCTTTGCATGATTGAGTCGCACCACCTGCCATTTCCCACAATGGTTTACCCTGACGCTTACCGCGTATATCCCATAGGGCAATATCAACGGCTGAGATAGCGAACGAGGCAATACCGCCACGCGCGACATAGTGGACATGCCATTGCATAGCATCGTAGAGGTTTTCTATTTGAGCGCCATCCTGCCCGATGATATACGGTTTTAGATCATGATCGATCATTGCCGCGATAGCGTGACCGCCTTTACCACCGGTATAGGTATAACCGGTGCCGATGCTGCCATCAGCCAAACCAATTGTGGTTGTGATCAGCTCAAAGTAGTGATGCTCACCATGCTTCGCATCAACCAATACTTCGGCCAACGGAATATGGAATAGTTGAGTCTCGACGGATGTTATTACAGTGTCCACAATGACGTCATTCTGTGTTGTTATAAAACATAATTTGCCTATATTGACACATGGCAGTGCCAGTGTCATTCTCACCCATTGCTATTTTCAGGGTAACGGTTTAGTGGCCGAATTCTGGATAATACCGCCCTGATAGAAAATTGGAGATCGAGTAATGCAACCTTACTCAGTTGAGACATACGTAAGCGACATTAAAGCGATCGTCGCCGCTGAATCCGACGATGCTGCTATTGGTGAAAAAATCAAACCATTGGCACAACGACTCGCTGCCGACGACAGTTGGTTTAAGAGTGAGTATTTAGAAGTCGATGACGAGCAAGGATTTGGATTGCATTTGTTGTTTGAGGAAGACAATCACGACCTGGCCGTATTTGTAATTGCCTGGGCACCTGGCAAAGGTTTAGCAGCGCACAATCACAAAACCTGGGCTGTGGTATCTGGCATTAGAGGTCAAGAGCATGAAACCAATTACAAGCGTGTAGACGATGGGTCTAAACCTGGCTTTGCAGACCTAGAGCAAACGCATTCAGCAACTCTATTGCCAGGTAACGCCGTCTGTTGTTTGCCAGAGGATATCCACAGCGTCTGGAACAATGGCGACCAAATCGCGGTATCGCTCCATACCTACGGAAGACACCTTAATCATACTGGCCGCTCTATTTTTGATGTTGAGGCGAAAACTGAATCCCCCTGTATAGTCAAAGTAGAAGAGTAGCCGCATGTCAGACTCATTAGAGAACTGTGAGCACCCATCGTGACAAAATCCATTCTTTATTCACTGCAAAACAAAGTTGCCACACTGACTTTTAATGAGCCAAGCCAGCTCAATAGTTTTGGTCGAGCGCTCGTTGAAGGGTTGCACCAACGGCTTGATCAAGCCACTCAAGACAACGCTCGGGTTATTGTCTTTCGTGCTGAAGGCAAAGGGTTTTCTGGTGGACTTGATCTAAGCGGCTTAGAAGATGAATCTGATGGTGATCTACTACTGCGGCTAGTCCGTATTGAACAACTACTTCAACGCATCCGGCATCTCTCATCTTCTACCCTAGCGCTTGTGCATGGTGCGTGCTACGGCGCAGCTGCGGATCTGGTACTGGCGTGTCGTGTGCGAGTTGCTACAAGCGATGCGCGCTTTCTCATGCCGGGTCTACGTTTTGGTATTGTCCTTGGAACCCAACGACTTAGAGATACAGTTGGAGAACCAGCAGCATATCGACTACTTGATCGCAGCAATCCGTTTACCGCCGCAGAGGCAATGCAGTCTCATTTTCTCACTAACATAGCTGAACAAGAAGATTGGCAGCCTATCATTGACCAACACATGCTAGACCTTAGCCAAGTCTCCGCCGAGGCTTACGCAAATCGAGTTTCACAGCTGACACCAGACACACGCAGTAGTGACATGGCAGCGCTGGTAAATTCTATGGCGCACGGTTCGATCAAGCTGCGTATTTCTGAATACGCAGCAATGATAAAAAAATCTAAAACTAATAAAAAATGAAGACTGCATTCTGGCCTCCGCTATCATTGTTCTTACTGCTGATCGCGGATGGGTTTTAGGCTGCTGCTGACTTCCTTATGCGCTTAGCTTGGTCATATAAACTACTTTTGTAGTTTCATAAAATAGTCAAATATTTCAGGGACATTACCATCACCCATACCTGAATCTAACGCGGCCTGAAGGTTAGACGCTGTGCCCTCTGCGATCTGCGCTCGGGTGCCCATGTCTTCGACCATTTGCACGAAATAGGCGATGTCTTTGTTTGCATTAGCGATGGAGAAGCCCAGATCACTGATATCGTCCACCGCGTATTTTTTGGCGAACTGCATGAACGGTGAGTTGGACGGACCAGCTGACATGATGTCAAAAAGTAGCTGAGGATCTATGTCGGCACGTTTTGCTACAGCGAACGCTTGGCTCATGGCGCACACGGTTGTCATACCCATGAAGTTGTTGATCAGCTTGGTGACATGCCCTGCACCTAGGGCACCTAAGTAAAAAACATTCTCGCCTTGAACATCAAGGACCGGTTTCACTTTTTCATAGGTTGCTTTGTCACCGGCTGCCATTATGTTTAGCAGGCCATCTTTGGCATGTGCGGGTGTTCGACCAAGCGGTGCATCGAGCATACCAACACCTTTCTCTGCTAGATCTCTTCCAATTTTTCGCGTCGATTCAGGAATGGACGTACCATAGTCAATCACGACAGCACCATTTTTGGCACCGGCCAAAATACCATCGTCGCCGTAAATCAAGCTTTCGACCACATCAGATGTTGTCACGCATAACATTATGATGTCGCTGGCTTCAGCAAGCTCTTTAGGTGTGTTTACTTCAATCGCGCCGCGTGCGGTGACGGCTGCGACTGCATCTTTATTGCGCCCCATTACGTTTAGTTTAAATCCGTTATTCAATAGACATTCAGCCATATTGCTGCCCATAAGGCCGAGGCCTATAAAGCCTATTACGGGGTTGTTCATTCCTGTATCCTCGTGTATCGATTTATGTTTTAGATTGTCGAAAAAGTGCACAAACCGTCTATTTCCAGACGATTGATAGCCAGCCTCTCGGTATTCCTAATTTTACAACTGTTTGATACATAGTGCCTATTTGGGGCAATATGATTGGTTCTGGCGATTTCTACCCAATACAGACTACGCCGCAACTTATTGATTTAGATGACCGAGCTTCACAACTAACCCACTACAGCTTACTATAGCTAATCATTCGATATTGGCAGGTTGGACACGTGGGTAACACACTTCAAGATCAATTGTTCAAGGCGGGGCTTGCCAACAAGAAGCAAGCGGTTAAAGCCAAAAAAGCAAAAAACGCGAAAGAAAAACAGTTGCACACGGGCAAAGTGACCAACAATGAAACAGATGAGCTTGTTAAAAAGGCCATTGATGAGCAAATGGCGAAAGATCGCCATCTCAATCTACTGAAAACGGAAGCGGCGAACCAAAAAGCAATCCAAGCGCAGATAAAACAATTAGTCGCATTAAATCGCATTGAAGAGCGAGGTGACATCGAATTCCGATTTGATCACGAGGGCACAATCAAAACCCTTCTTCTAATTGCTGAGCATCGACAGGCGCTCATCAGCGGCAAGTTGGCTATCGTCAAAGGTTCAGAGCTCTATGAGATCGTGCCTTCGAAAGTGGCAGAGAAAATTGCCGAACGTGATGTGTCTGCGGTCATTGTCAATAATCACTCAAACACACCGAGCCAAAACGACAACAGTGATGAGTACGCAGACTTCATCATACCGGATGACCTGATGTGGTAACTACATCGGCATAATTAGTGGCTGGTGTAGCCACCGTCGGCAATGAGCACAGAACCGGTAACGTAGCTCGCGGCTTCTGAGCACAGGAATAACGCGCAATTGGCCATTTCGTGAGGTTGGGCGTAACGGCCCATCGGTGTGTTGTCTGTCCAGATTGGGTCCCAATCGGAATTAGCGATACCGCCTTCGGTCATGTCGCTGACCACATAACCTGGTGCGAGGGCGTTCACTCGAATTCCACGATCAGCGTATTCGAATGCCATTACACGCGTCATTTGATGCAAGGCGGCTTTGGATGCGTTATACGCGACCTGTAGTTGCGGCTTGTTAGCCACATACCCAGAAATAGAACCTATATTCAGGATCGCACCAGCGCCATTTTTAAGCATTGGATCAATCGCGGCTCTCGCTATGCGGAATGGTGCAATGAAATTCGTGTCTGTAATTGCCGCAAGACGCTCATCGCTGAATTCGTGAAAGTTGCCGTGGTCTGCGATACCGGCGTTGTTGACTAGAATATCGAGCGTACCGAAGCGTTTGATCGTCGCAGATACAATCCTTTCAGGAGTATTGGGATCGATCACATCACCTTCGATCCAGGCATAGCCCTCGCCTTCGCAAAGCGAATCAACATCATCTGTTCGGCTTCGTCCGGTGATCATTACCTTCGCACCGGCTTCGCCGAACAACTTTGCTATGGCGAGGCCGATACCGCGGTTACCACCTGTGATCAGTGCGACTTTTCCTTCAAGCTTAAATTGACTCATTGACATAGAATTTCATTCCTCTAAATTTGGCTAGCGGCTAATCTAGGAAGTCTTTGGCTTTTAGGTTAACAATACTTTGTTATCGAAAAGCAGAAATTTTGTCTGCCATGCGACAGATTGTCTCCACAGCCATTGTTTATCCAAAGAAAGTACAAGTTTTTAAGCGGCATCTGAAAGCTGATCGTTCTCGATTTCAGGTAATTGTATTCTGAACATCGATCCCTTACCCCGTTCGCTTTCCACCTCTATCGTGCCACCATGGTCTGTGATGATACCGTAAGAGATTGCTAAGCCTAAACCTGTGCCTTCACCAACAGCCTTGGTTGTAAAGAAAGGATCGAACAACTTGCTTAGGTGATCTTCCTCTATGCCGCTGCCACTATCAGAGATGGCCAGTTCAACAAAGCCATCCTCGGCACTCGTTTTAATAAATATGTCTCCATGTTCATCCATAGCCTGCCCTGCATTTATTAAGAGATTCATGATGACTTGGTTTAACTCACCACGATTGCCTAAGACGTCTGGAATGGGGTTAAGCTCCGAATGTACGGCACATCTGGACTTCAATTCGGTATTGGCTATACGAAGCGTAGACTCAACGCATTCAACTAAATTGCAGACATCTTTCGTATCAAAGTTGGTGTGTGAAAAATCGCGCAAACCTTTGACAATCTCTTGTACCCGGACGCTGCCTTCAACTGTATCCTCGATGAGGGTAATGATATCTTCATTAACAAACTCGATATCTTCCTCCGATTCGAGCTCACTAATAGCTAATTTATTAGATTCAAGTTCGGCGGGTTCAGCTGCGAGCGCAGTGCGGTACATATCGATCAACTTCTGATAGACGGCAATGTACTCAGAAAGTGACTTGGCGTTACTGAGAACAAAAGAAATAGGGTTGTTTATCTCATGAGCAATACCGGCGGAAAGTTGTCCTATTGATGCTAATTTTTCTGATTGCACTAGCTTTGTTTGAGTATCAGATAGCAATAGATGGGTATTATGTAGCTCTTCGAACTGAGCGTTAATTTTGCAAGTTCTTCTTATTACCCTTTGCTCAAGTGTCTTGTTAAGTTCTTCTAAGTCCTGCTCGTATTTATCTCTGGCCTGCTGTGACTCATCAAGCACATGCGCCATTTGATCGAATGCCCGGGCAACATCACCAACCTCATCTGTACTGTCGATATCTAGGTCAAGAGTGTAATTACCTTCTGAAACCTGCTTTGCGGCCCGACTCAAGACCAGCAGCTTTCTTGTTAAATATGTACCCAATATAAACGAAAAGATTCCGACCAACGACATCTCTATGACCGCAATCAAAGTGGATAAACGTCTGGTTTCAACTAGGCTAGTCTCAATACTATCGATGTTAAAGCCAATCTCAACACGTCCGTACTCTACCCCGCCTTCTGATATCGTCGCAGATACATCGAACACACCATCTGTAACTGCGTCGAGTGCGTTGTCCTCGATAAACTGCTTTGCATCGTTTACCGGTAGCCCGGCATTAGCTAGCATTATTCCATCGGGGCTGAGTGTGCGCACGTACACAATATCCTGATTAAGGGCAAGCTCGTTACCGAATGCATCCAGTGAAGCCAAATCATAGGAAAGTACAGGGTCTTTTGCAGTAGATGCAAATAGTGTTGCAGTTGTTGTAGCTCGTTTTACAAGAGCATCTTCTAAGTTATCGTGCATGTATGACATGGCTGTATAAATTAGCAATGCAAGCAACAGCCCTTCTATTAGTGCGACACCAAGAACTGTTTTTAACCGAAGAGACATAGAGATGCGCTAACTCAATAGTCCTTATTGAGTCTGCTCGGCAACGGCGTTAGTAGCGCTTGAGAGGTTTTTAATTTGTAAGTCTCGCACATCGTCCCAGCTTGCATCATCCGCTCGCTGAATGTCAGCAAAGCCGAGCGCGCTCAGTAACTCGCGGCCTCGTTCGCTCTTTGAAATGCTTACAAGCGCGTTGGTAAATGTTTCACGATCAGCTGATGAGACGGCAGGATGAGCCGCGAATGCATGTGGTGTATAACCAGTTGATGTCCACAAAATTCTTAAAGTATCTCTAATAGCCGGATCGGTTTTATTAAAAGTTCTCACTATACCTCCACCTGCAGGCAGTAGCCCACGTGACACAGCCATATAAACGGAGTCGTGCGAGGAGACGTATTTGGCATCGATATTTAGGCCCAGCTTAGCTATGTTTGCAGTGGGCAATATCGTAGCTGCGAAAGCTGCTGGTGATGGAAATGCCAGGCGTAGCCCGTCTAACGCCGTTAGGTCCTGTGCGTTACTGTCCTTTCGCACTACAACAATACCTTTGATGCGCTTTTCACTTTGATGAGCCATTGCCACATAGCCAGGCAGTTCATTGAATACCGTAAAATGATACGGATTCATATACGCGAAATCGTATTCTCCGGCAGCGAGCCGCTTTTCGAAGGTGGGGATATCTTTAGCTGTGGCAAATTTTACCTCCATCCCTGACACCTCACTTAAATGCTGTAGAACGGGAGTCCAAAGCTGTGCAAGCTTTTTTGCAGACTGCTGAGGAACAATGCCAAAGGTATATTCCTTGGCAACTACCGAAGCATTAATGCCAAAAAGAAAAACCAGTGTTATGAGTAAACGTGATTTTATAGTGATACCAGGCGCTGTACTGAAATGATGTTTTAACATTTATATCTCCGAGTTATTTCCGCGTCGCTATGCCGATTTAACAGATAACGAGTGTGTGGTTGGGGCTTGGCTATCTACAATTTCGCTGGTTTTCCCTATAAATTCATCGCCGGCAACTGGTGGACTGAAGTAATAGCCTTGTGTTATGTCGCAACCTAGCTCCTTAAGAACCAACAGTTGATCTTCTTCTTCCACGCCTTCCGCAACAAGCTGCATACCCAGATCATGGCCTAGGCGAATCATATTTCTGACCATTGCCAACTTTTCGTTTGATTCAAGCATCGGCATAATAAATGAACGATCTATCTTGATCGTGTCAACGGGCAGTCGGCTTAAATAACTTAACGATGAGTAACCTGTGCCGAAATCATCAATCGACAATTTTACCCCCAGGCTTTTAACCGCTTGTAACATCTCGATGACTTTATTCATGTCTTCGACCATTAGGCTCTCGGTAAGCTCAAGCTCTAGAAGTGAAGGTGGTAAATCATGTCGAGCTAAGGTTCGTTCTAGACTAGGAATGAATTCTTTGTTTTTGAGCTGCACAGCCGAAACATTAACTGAGACTGCCGGACCAGAGTCCCCATCTGGATACCAACTCTTCCACTGGCGGACCGCTTCGTTGATCACCCATTCGCCTATCTCATCGATCATTCCGTTTCGCTCTGTTAGTGGAATGAACTCAAACGGAGACACTTGGCCAAGGGTCTCACTATTCCAGCGAATCAAAGCTTCTGCACCGTGTAGGGACAAGTTTGTATTGTCGATTTTTGGCTGATAAAAAAGAACGAATTCGTCGTTAGCTAGTGCTGTGCGTAAGCCGCTCTGAAGCGCTAATAATCTGCCGCGGTTCGAAATCAATTGATGATCGAAGGCAATCGCGCAACTGTCTTGTCCATCGCTTGCAGTTTGCATCGCCAGTTGCGCGTTTCTAATAAGAGTGGCGCCGTCAACTTCTTTGGCATCTACAACCGCATAACCAACATCAAAGGCGATATTGTGTGCCCGACCATCAATGATAGGATTAACCACGAATTTATCGAGCATTGAATGAACCGACATCAGCGGATCAGGACAATTGGCTGCAAGTTCTATAAAGCCACTATAGTGACCTTCATCCAGCAAGGCTAAAGATACTCCTTCTGCAAGTGTCTGGTGCGACGGCGCTATGGAAACCAGTAATTGGTGAGTTTCGTTGTTACCTAGCTGCTCTTTAACAAGGTCAAGATCTCTGATTGCAAGTACGACCGCTATAGCCTCTATGTCGCTGTTTTGTATCTGTTTGGAATTGATCAACTGTACTAGAGCAGACTGCTTGAGTAGCTTTTTCTCTGGCTCTATAAAGATTCGATTTTGCCATTCAACTACCGCAGCATCGACTTCGCGGATCAGGGTGTCTTTGTCAAATGGTTTGGTTAGATACTTGAAAACCTTACCTTGATTAATAGCTTCAATGGTTGCTGTCTGATCATTGTTGCCGCTGAGTATGATACGAACCGTTTCTGGACGAATAGTTCTGGCTTGCGCCAAGAGTTCAGCGCCGTTTTGTTCGGGCATTGAGTAGTCCGATACCATAACGGAAACAGGCGTTTGTTCAAGGATACGTAGAGCATCAACTGAATTTGAAGCTGTGCAGATCTGTAAGTTTGAACGATGAAAAATCCTCTTAATCGCTCTCAGGATCGCTGGTTCATCGTCTACAAAAAGTATGATGGGCTCCATCATCGCGCACGACCTCTGGCTTCAGAGCAACTCCAATTGGTTCGGGTGAGCACGTTTAGAATCGCAAGCATGCTTATTTAACGTCATGCGAGCTATACACCTTGAAATGAAAAAGTCGCTTTCACTCAAAGAAACAGTATCGTGATAGTTAAATGATGAGCCCGTCAGGGTTACATGGTGATGCAAGCTAACTTTCGATATGTATGGTTTTGGTATATCAAGCTGCTATGTCGTTTTTCTTTATACTTCGAGTTGTAGATTCTATTGGTAGGGTTAAATAGAATGTTGTCCCTATGCCTTGCTCAGTCTCGAAATATAATTGACCACCATGGTTTTCAACGACAATCTTATGGCATATTGAAAGGCCTTGCCCTGTGCCTTTTCCCACTTCTTTTGTGGTGAAGAACGGGTCGAAAATTCTGTTCTGCACTGGCTCAGGAATACCCGAACCATTGTCGCTTACTGAAACGACTACGTTCTCACCTTCCTCCCAAGACTTGACGGTTATCAAACCATCGCTTACTGATGACCCATGTTGATCGATGATGGCATGTGCGGCGTTGATGACGAGATTCAACACTACTTGATTAATGTCGCCAATATGACAATGCACAGGCGGCAGTTCTTGAAGCTCTGTATTAAGTGTTGCTGAGTATTTATACTCATTAGCGGCAACCACTAAAGTACTTTCTACTGCACTGTTAAGGTCCGCAATGCTCATCTCGCGTTGGTCGGGGTGTGAGAATTCCCTCATCGCTTTAACTATATTCGATACTCTTTCCACGCCGTTTTTGGCGCGGTCTAACGCCTTTGGCACGCGTTCAACAAGGTACTCAATATCCGCCTCTTCAAGCGCTTCCTGTAGAGAGTCGTAGGTCTCCTGATCCCCTTGCAGTGCTTCAAGACAACTCTGGCTGACAGATGCAACTGTATTCAAATCTGAAAACGCATCATCCAGAAACTTTAAGCTGTCTCCAACAAATTGAATGGGTGTATTGATTTCATGAGCGATCCCAGCGGCCATTTGCCCAACAGCTTCTAATTTCTGGGCGTGACGCAACTCCACTTCAACTCTCTGGCGTTCAGCCATTTCGTGTTCAAGACTACTATTTGATTCAAGGAGTTTTTCGGCTTGTTGTTTAATCTCAGATTGCGCAGTTTCGATTTCTCTCGTCCGCAACTCTACTTTCTCTTCCAAACTTCCGTTTAGTTCTAAGAGTTCTTCATTTTGTTTTATCGTCAGCTGCTCAAGACGCTCTTTTTCTTCCACTAACCGTTTGTTCTGTAGTGCTTGCTCGACACAGATGACTATCTCGGAGTCGTCCCAAGGTTTCGTAAGATATCGAGAAATTTTTCCTTGGTTAATAGCCTCGATCGCCGAGGACATTTCAGAATAGCCGGTTAGTAGCATTCGTTCTGTGCATGGCCAACGCTCAGCAACGGTGCTCAATAACGCAGCTCCGTCCATCTCCGGCATGCGCATATCTGTTACCACTAGATCAATCTCATTTTTCTCCAGCAACTTAATACCTTCTGCAGCGGAGCAAGCGACATGGACTTTGTAGTTCGAAGTTCTGAATAAACGTCGTAGAGAACTTAATATTGCACGCTCATCGTCAACAAACAGAATCTGAGGCTGTCGTTGTTCCTGTAGTGCTTCGTTCATGTGTATAACCTTTCTATGCTGAGCGATGTAACATCTGCTTGTACTGGTATTTCTAGAATTATTGAAGTGTTATCGGATGCTCGGCGGTGAAAGTTAGGCGAGATATACGTTGATTTTCGAAACAATTGCGTATGTTTGAATTAAACAATATGATTGCATAATCGGCATCACATATTTATATGCTATGTAACACTACGTTGATCAACAGGTATTACGCTTCGTCTATGATTTCGCGTTGCAATGGCTTAGCATATAACAGGTTACACGCTCTTATTTATGCAGTATGGAATCCGAGGTCACTCTTCAAGTGACTTAATCTCGCCTATAAGCGCAGTGCAAACTGAGTGAACTCTGACTCACGTGTTGGCTGTGATACAGTACGGTTGAGGGTCTTGCAAAAGCTACTTATGGCCATTCTAAATCAAATGTACAGGCTAGATATTTCGCAGATAAAAGCATAGCGTCAACTTTATTAAGGAAGACAGACATGGTAAAGAACTCACTATTAGCCGATCTGGGCAGAGCACTTGATCTCTTGAATCAAGTGGATGAAAGCGGATTGGATTTTGCCCCTGACGGAGTGACCTCAGACGACATTCGCGAGATAACAGGTATTGAAAGCTATCCAGTTGATTCCCACAAAGCAAATCTGCAGGCTAGAATTGATGCAGTCGTAAAAGCTGGAGATAAGCTCAAGCCGCGCGCAGCTTCCGACTATGTGTCGAGACTCATCCCTGCCTGCGTAACACTTGCTCCCCCCAGTGACGACTGGCGAACCGCGAAATAAATGAGCAATTGAACCGCCTCATAATGACTTAAGTGGGCTACAGCTAATAGATCGGCGCTGTATCTAGCCATGATTAGACTGACTATTGCACTTATCGCATGATCGCTTGTAGGGCCCAATCAAAAACAACACTAGAATCACGATCGTCATGGCAAGCGAGATATAACATAACGGAATCGACCCGCTCCCACTCGCAGCACCACGGATACCGCCGCCCGACGTAGGACAAACTCCGCCACCACTCATTATCTCGGTAGCCGAGCCTGCCAGGGCAATAAGAAAGGCCGTACCCCATCCAATACAAAATAGGTAATGTTTAAAGCCATGATGGGAGATAAGCATGGCAGTAATCATCGAGCCATAAGCCGCCAGCACTATATAGCAAATAGGAATGATGCCTACATATGGGCAAGGTGTCCCTGTCATGTTTGCATAACTAATTTTTACTGCGCCAGCAAATCCAAGTAACACCAAAGCCCACAATATAAAATCAACTATTTTAGAATTTTTCATTGATAACGTTTCCTATGGCCCGTCTATAGCTCAAGCAATTGGTTGTGGAATTCACCTGTCTGTTCTCGCTCTGAACCATCGAGTTTTTTGACTGATACTCTTATTGCTTTTTGAGTGCTAAGACCAAAAATCAAGACGTGTGACTGATCTGATACGAGGCCTTCTCCGACAACAAATGATTGCACTAGCGTAGATCCATCTTCTAGCGTGACATGAACCTCTGATCCAATGGATGTGACATCATTAGGTAATTTGACTTTGAGATAGCCATGACTTCCAGCTTTACTCAAAAATACATTTTGAGGGCCTAACAAATTTACGTGGATAAGGTCTGGATAACCGTCTTGGTTGAAGTCTGCCGTAAGCGGCGCAATTCCGTATTCTCGATTGACAACGCCTGCCTCCCCTCCTGCTTCAGAAAATTGGCCCATTTCGGTTTGCAACAAAAAACGCCCGTCGAGGCGCCACATTGGCAACTTGTGTAATGGCCAGCCTTCGTAGTTCTCCGATACCACTAGATCATCTCGGCCATCGAGATTGAAATCTTCGAAAACTGCTCCCCAAGAAAATTCGTAGTCAGCCAGATGTGCTTCTTTCGCCGTATCTTGGAATTGAAAACCACCTTGATTTTCAAATAATATCCAATCTTTATTCAGTACTTGATCTTCTGTAAGGTCGCCACGCACCAAGCCATCAGGAACCGTTGAACCGACATTGGAAAAGAAGAAATCTGGTAGACCATCATTTTTAAGGTCGGTAACCGCTATTCCCATGGGGTAGGCGAAATACTCGCTTGTGGGATTAGTCATATTTTCGAATTTCATATCCCCCATGTTTTTCCAGGTTCTAACCTGCCCTGTATCGTGCGCAACAACAATATCTTCTAGAGTGTCATCATCTACATCAATAAATACGGCCTGAAATGTATTGTGTTGATACCGCATTCCTGCTTCTTCAGTAATATTTTTGAACGTATCATCGCCAGTATTGACGAACAAACCACTAACGCCACCATAGGTCATGTTAAAGATGGTCTCGCCTTTAACGTATTTTCTAGCGATATAACCTGAGACGTAAAGGTCGTACAATCCATCTCGATTAATATCTGCAGCTGCCACCGATAGTGGAACTGTTTCCGCATCTAAATCTAGGTCGATCTTCTGGGCCGAAAACTTACCACTGTTGTTACGGTACAGGAATACTCCAGATTGGCGAGTCACTAGCATGTCAGTATCGCCGTCCATATCTAGATCAAGTGAAATCGCGCTAAAGGTTTTGTCGGGTGTGTCTTTACGCCACCCAGTTTTGGCAGTCACATCGACAAACTGGCTACCATCGAATGAGTAGATTGCATCTTGTTGATCAATCCCTCCCCCCAAAAAGACTTCTTCAATGCCGTCGTTGTCGATATCAATAACAGCTCCTGCTGTAAACGGGAGTGTTTTAGTGCCGTCGTAGCTTGGAATGAAGTTGATTGATTGTTGATCGAAACTCGGTATCGCTAAGCCGTCACTGAGTACAGGATAAGGGTTCGAGCGATCGTTGCCGGCAAACCAGGTTAATGTCGCTAGGAGACCTACCACCAACATAACAACAAACAGAACAATGGAACGCAGTAACTTACCGATACTCATGATTTTCATGTTAGTAACTACCCTCATTGTTACTGAGTTGGTTGTTTTTTTGCTCAAGGCGTTGTGCTTTGAACGAAAAGCAAAGTGACAAAGCAAAAAATATGAAAAATGCAACATTTAACGCAATAGGCATTGAATGTTTACCAATATCCGGTACCACCATGAAAAGAATGAAGTTGGCGATGATTAGCAATATCGGGCTGAAAACTCCTATCCAGCGCGGATAGTGCGAACGTCCGGCTACTGATAACCAGATGATGATAATTGACAGTACAAGCGTGGTTATGCGAATAACTTGTAGTAGAGTTTCGTACCGTAATTCATACAGTTCAACTAATGCCAGTATCTCTGGCGTTTCAGGCAATTGAATCAGCGCAGAAACACTGGCACGTGAGCCGATCCAGACAACTCCTACAATAAATCCGAACGTTCCAATCAAGAATGCCGAATACGCCCAGCGGCTATTTGCCGGACGGAGCATCAAATAAATGTGATAACAACCAATTGGGTAGAGGGTGGCGCCAAGCACACCAAAAAAATGACCTATAGTGGAGCGATCTGCAGGTATCCCTTTCATGAAGTCGTAGCCACCTTCTGTAAATCGCGCTAATTCATCATAGTGCAGCAGATACTCGCCGATTCCCACTAAAGCAGCTGCTAGCAAACCCAGGAGCGCCGTTAAGACATGTTTGTTATGCATCCTCTCCATACTCACAGTTGCTGGTGCTAAATTTGGCGATATCGTGTATTCCTGCCCTACGCTAAATAATACGTGAATCTGGTAGGAAAACGTCCAGACTTTCTTTACAGTTTTAGAAAGCGAATCACCAATTGCGTTAGTGTTTATTGCCTTTAACAAGCATTATGCCGCTGCGACGGGACCATAGGTGCCCCGTTTATCTTTAACACTTTGTTGGTGCTATTGAATCAGTTGCCTATGACCCGTCTGAAACGCAGCGGACACCAGCATTATCGGGGTGCACCATACTTAGTACGCCCTCCACTCTACACTGCTGCATGTGGGGTGGCGCAATATCTCCCCTCGAACTATGGACTGCGCGGGATAGCACAAGCTCATCGTGACAATGTCACAGACGATCTCAATACTCTTAGGCAAACTTGCGTAACTCATTTCACTAGTTGGAGAATGTTATGGTTAAAAATGTTGGTTCGATCGATAAGATAATACGACTCGTTCTGGGCTTTGGCTTGGGTGCATGGGCAATTTTAGGTCTAGGACTAGGGTCCAGCATGAGTTATATCGCTCTGGCTGTCGGTGTGATCTTAATCGCTACCGCACTGATGAATTTCTGCCCTCTGTTTCGCATACTAGGGATCAGTAGTAATAAGCAATAGCAGCGAAGCGCGGACGTCAGAGATTCTAGGACAGACCCAATGAGTTCAGATACAGAAAAATCCGTAGTACTTATCGGAGGTGGGCATACTCTCGCTCTGGTGCTGAACTTTTTAAAAGAAAAGCCGCTAAACAATGCTAAGGTTACTGTGATTAACCTAGGCAAAACGGCTCCGTATTCCGGGATGCTTCCTGGTTTTGTCGCAGGTCACTATCAACGTGAAGAATGGGATATTGACCTGCAACAACTCTCTGACGACGTTGGCGCAACGATGATTGATGGCAAGGCGGTATCCTTGGATACTGAAAAAACTTGTCTACCTAACCCACTCAGTACAGCGCGTGCTTCTAGTCATCGCCGACAGGCCCATCAAACATAAAGTGTAATTCGCTTCACTTATGTCGATTGTTAATCCGAACAACAGGCAAATCCCAGTAACCTCGCCCTGCTTCCAAATCAGCTTCCGCTCGATGGATACCGATATCCCGGAGTCCGGAATTTGATAGCTCTGACAATGCTATTCTTTCGTCTCTGACCTGCTCAGCCAGTTCCATTAATCGAAAACGCTCTTGAATTTGACTTCGAATCCATGAAAATGGGGATAACAGAAACTGCTTTGAGGCTCGTAAGTGGTTAGACAACGGCATCGTTAAGAGCATGACCCACCTCCTTTAAAGCAGCCTTAGTGTCTTCAAGCGACAAATATCCAAATCCAACTCGAAATACCCACTCTGATTCACCGAACCAATTTCCCGGTGCAACACGTACCCCGCGAAGTTTCAGAGAATCATAGAATCGTTTGACCGCGGCTTTGTCAAACTGGTCATCGCGCAGTGCAACGCAACACAGTGCACCAGCATCGGGCTCCACCCAGTCAATTAGTGCGGCATGATCTTCTACCCAATCCGCGACCAGTGCCTTTGCTTGCCCTAGTTGTTCTCGACGGGGTGTCAGAACGTTGTCTGCCTGCTGTAACACACGAATTGCCAGTAACTCATCGAGTGTGCCGTTGGCAATCACAGTCTGGAACTTACCTCGCACCAATTGCTCTCGTAGCCACTTGTCTTTTGTAATGACCCAGCCCAGTCGCAAGCCTGGCGCTCCATGAGACTTGGATAATGAACCAGTGATGACAACACGTGGTTCGGGAATGTGATCATTAAGGGCAATCATGCTCTCAATGATAGGGGCATTGGCATAACTCGCTTCGCGATAGGTCTCATCGATCACTAAATAGGCATTTGGGCAATTCCGGCTCATTGTGGCGAGCAGTGTATTAATGGTAGATGTATCCACACAGACACCAGAAGGATTGCGTGGGCTCTCTAGGCAAAGCAACATAGTGGATTCAGTCAGTAGTTGTTCTACTGACGCAACGTTGACCCGGTAACGGTTTTGAAAATCGCTAGTAAAAGTGTTAACCGAGATAGTTTGCGTCTGCATCGCCTGAACCGTAGACGGGAACGATGGTTGATGTATTAATACCTGCTGTCCATCAGTTCCTAGTATTTGTCCTAGCAAAAACAAAGCATGCATACCACCCTGGGTGATAACCACATCATCTGCTGTCACACCAATATGGCGTTGTGCTAAGAGCTCTCTTAGTTCGCTGTTTCCAGCCGCATTGGAATAGGCCAATGGCGTCGTTGCAAGCTGCTTATAGTCAGTTTCACTTAGTACATCGGCAAGCGTCAGATCTTTAGAGACACTCTCTGCTAAGTCGTAGCGGACTTGCTCGCTCGTTAATGACAACATTTCGCTGTATGCGAATCGTTCGTTATTTCTTGTAGTGGTTTGTGCATTTCTGCTATTTGGTTTTTTACTGGTCATCATCCCTCGCCTTATTCATCTGCATTTTTAGCGATGACTTAATTTAAGACAAGATGCACAGTAATAACAGATGCAATAATCTGATAATGTATACATAACAGTTTGTTTTATATTTAACTGTGCTGGTCAATGTAGCAGTACAGTTTGAATGGAGTGATAACCGATGCCAAAGAATGTTGCCTTGTCGGATGACCAACAATTTCGTTATGAGGAGGTTATCCGCTACGTGCGAGAGCTGATAAAAGCAGGCACGCTCGCGCCGGGTAGTAAAGCTCCGTCATTGCGTCGTTTAAGCAAAGCTCGTGGAGTGTCAGTGTCGACAGCCTTGCAGGCTTATCGGATTCTGGAGAGCCAGGGCGAATTAGAAGCCAGGCCTCAATCTGGGTTCTATGTACGCGATAAAAAACCAGACACCGCTCTTCCGTCAATGATGCGAAGTAGCAGCAAGGAGCGTGTCGTTAAACCGGGTAAGCACGTCTCATCGATGTTTAGCCATGCTATCGACAGTAACCTTGTACCGCTTGCTTGCGCAATTCCGTCTCAACAGATCTTGCTCGGCAGCCAACTCGATAAATTTCTAATCAGAGCGGCCCGAACCGAAGGCGCTCGGGCTAATACCTATGCGCCGCCACTCGGCATTGAAGAATTGCGCGACGTTATTGCAAGGCGTTCGATGCTATGGGGGCATGCTTGTGGCTCGGATGATATCCTGATTACGTGCGGCTGCACCGAGGCTCTGCACTTGGCGTTGCGAGTGACTACTCAACCCGGTGATACAGTCGCTGTCGAATCGCCAAACTATTTCGGCTTCCTGCCTATCCTGCGAGAACAAGGTTTAAAGGTGGTCGAAATTCCCACTGATTCCGTTGATGGCTTATCGCTGCCAGTATTAGAACAGCTGCTAAGTTCAGGCCAGGTAAGTGTCTGTCTATTTTCTTCAGCATTCAACAATCCCCTCGGCTGTTTGACATCAGAGGCAAAAAAATCCGCTGTCCTTAAATTGCTAAATCGCCATCGAGCAACACTGATAGAGGACGACATCTATGGCGATATATACTTTGGCGCAGAACGCCCTCGTCCCTACAGCGCAATGGATGAAGCACGCGATGTCATCTACTGTTCATCGTTTTCTAAAACCGTAGCACCGGGGTACCGAATCGGTTGGGTGAGCAGTGAACGTCATATCGAGCGCTTACTCGAAGCTCGTTACGGCACATCGCTGTGTGGCCCAGTTTTACCACAAATTGCTCTCGCTCGATTTCTAAACGGAGGTGCCTATGACAACCATTTACGACGACTACGAAAACAATTGCAGGACAATATAAGAGATGTGAGTAAGGCGGTTACCGATACATTCCCAAAAGGAACTCGCATCAGCAGACCAGAGGGAGGATTTGTTTTGTGGGTGGAGCTACCAAAAGCAATCAGAACGCGAGAGCTGTTTGAACGCGCTATAGCTGCAGGTATTTGCTTTGCACCCGGCGATCTTTTTACCACGACAGAAAATTATCGTAGCTGTCTGCGATTAAGTTGTGGTTTTGAGTGTGATTCCACATTGGAACGGGCGATCTGGCAGTTAGGGGCGTTGGCCGACCAGTTGCTCGAAAATGCTGGAGCCAAAAAATAACGTCAAAACTCGAATTTTGGCTTTCACTTGTTATTCTTATTCATTAACCGGACTAGTTAGTGTCCAGCCGCCATCCACCACGATTGTTTGTCCAGTAATTTGAGCGGCTTCTGCGGACAATAAAAAGTTCGCCGTTGCTGCGATATCTGCAGGCGTTGAGGTTCTACCCGTTGGCGTAAGGCCAGCCCAGGTGTGATTGTAATCAGGGTCTTCTTCTGTACGTTCGGTGGACGTTGCACCGGGCGCTACGCAATTTACGGTTATACCATGCGGCGCTAGCTCTGCACCAAGGCTTCTGGCTAACATGCGTAACGCAGCTTTAGTCATTCCATAAGCAGCTAGATCTGGATGATACTGAAAGCCCGTCACCGATGACATAAAAATAATTCTGCCCGGTTGCTGATTTTTTATAAGAATCTTCGAAGCGCGTTGTGCTAGAAAAAAACTGCCTTGAATGTTGAGTTTTAACAACTGTTCGAGTTGCTCTGGTGTGTACTCGAGAAAACTACCGAAGGTCGTTGTGCCAGCGTTTGCGATAACATTATCCAGCCGCTTAAATCGAGTCACAGCTACATCGAGTATGGCTTCAATAATTGTAAGCGTCCCAGCATCACCACAAACCGATTCAATCTGAGCGTTGTGATACTGATCGTTTAATTGGCTAACACAGGAATACAAAGCCTCAGCACTAAGATCATTTAGAACAAGCGAATGCCCTTCAGCTAATAACTTCGAAGCGATTTCAAAACCTATGCCGGTTGCGGCGCCGGTTACGACGGATACAGGTGATGTGCTCACGGAAGCTATCATTCAACAAAGCTCACTTCGAATTCGAGTTCAACGGGCTGTGCACCTGCACCATTAACGGGTGTCATATCTTGTGGGCAGGCAGACATAATCGCGATGCAATCTTCGTGTGCCCTTAACCGAATAAAATCCCCGGCTTTAGAAACTGGAGGCTCCCAACTATATTCTCCTGCCTCTGTTACGGGGATGTTCATCCAAATATTGAATGGGCTCGGTACATGAGTGATGGGTGCGTTAATGGCGAGCAAGCTCATTCTAAAATTATCAGCACAATTTTCATGATAGGCCGTTGCTCCCAATTGTTGATATCGTGGCAAGTCACAGCACGCAATCAGAATGTCATGCACCCCAGGTGATGAATCTTCGATTATCTCTATGAGTGGGCGACGACGGTTTGTAACGAGCACGTCTGCGGTGCGTACATAAACTCGTCCTATTGATGTCCGAGTGTGTTCCATGGACAAGAATTCGGACGGCGCATTTTCCATAATGGCAAAAAAGTCACACACCTGATTGCCTTTTGGGTTGTAGACAGATAATACCTGACTCTTCTCTAAGCGCACTGCCCGGCCTTGCCGAGCTGGAATTAAATAACGTTCGCCTGGAATACCATTGCCATCTGAAGATATGGGGCTGACAAGTGTTGGATTAGTGCCATCCGGTGTTGAAGGTTCATATGCGGGTATCGTCATAAATAATCTTCCGATCGTAGTATGTTGTTGCAAGGCGTGAACGATCACTTCAAGGCAACTGGTCCGGCATAGTAAGGAAGCTTATCGATTCTTACACGTCCAGCTTTGGCCTCCAGGCGGACGTGGGCGGCAATTTCGTGAAGGGGAGCAAACCATACATCACCTCGCTCCATAACACTTTCCAGCCAAGATTCAACCTTGCGCCACCGCGCAAGGCGCCCTGTTAAAAACGGGTGCCAAATGCCGACCCAAAAACCACCGGTTTCATACTGTGCTTCAAACTCTTCCCAAAATGGAGCGAGCCCTTCGGAAGGACCACGTACCGGCATCATGTAGCCAATCTCGCTGTAATGTGCGAACGGTGGCCAGTCATCGGTCCCCCAATGCACAGGGAGTTCCATAACAGATCCACCCTTAGTATCCAGACGATAAGGAAGATCGTCACCCATCAGTGAGCTGTCATACTCTATCCCATGTTCGATTAGCAGATCGATTACACATTGATTGATGTTGTAGACAGGCGCGCGATACCCTTTTGGCTTAGCCCCGGTAATACTAAGATGAGATTGCATTGCTTTTTCAAACCAAAAGCGTTGTTCATCGGCACTATGTTCGGTTGGATCTTCATGCAGATACCCATGATGGCCGATCTCATGACCGTCTTCCAAGATAGCACTAACCGCATCGGGGTATTGCTCTAAACACCATCCAGGGATAAAAAATGACTGTTTGAGCCCTAACCGTTTATAGGTTTCTAGAATACGGGGGATCGCCACCTTAGGACCATATTGACCCATCGAAATCGGATAAAGCCGATCATGACCATCGGTTGGCCGAGAGATGTGGATAAGGCTATCAGCATCCATATCAAAGGTAATGGCAGCGGCACATTTGGCACCGTTAGGCCACTGAATATTTGATGACTTCATGATGAATCTCCGCTTTTATTACAAAGATGTTGAGCCTATACAAGGAGTATAAGTGAAGTGAGTGATTTGCTCCCTGTGAACGAACTTTCGGCGTTGTCGCTCGTTTCCTGTTAATTCTTCAAAGAGGTGCCAAGCCTATCAAACCCACAGCCTACTTGTTGATCAGATTTTTGAATAGTTTGCAGTGTACTTCAGTAATGTTTTTTAACAACCTTCATTCTAACTTTCGCTGAGCCTGTGTGCTTTTAGAGCTACAGATCTGTGCTATATCCATCCCTACATGGATATATTCTCAAGCAAACAACGCCTGCCAATTCCATGCGCTCAATATCAAGGCCTATATCGTATATATTCAAAGGGATCTCTGCGGTTTTCCGATCATATCGAACCAGTTGAGGCTAATTTCGCAAAACCAAATAAATTCCCATAGAACGCACCACTCATAATCAGACGCTAAGCCACTTTACTTCCTCCGAGCACTACGCTAATGTTTTTTAATGAGCCAAGAAGTCATGTCTGAACTTAAGCCAAATAAAAAGCCTTTAAGTGGTATTCGCGTTTTAGAAATGGGGCAGCTAATCGCTGGTCCGTTTGCGGGTCAATTATTGGCATA
>CALGND010000099.1 GCA_937958675.1 uncultured Granulosicoccaceae bacterium | reverse complement strand
AGGATGCTAAGCCAATGCGACGTAGATTCTGTAATGTGCAATTCATATTATAAGCTATCCGGATACGAAGCAATTAAGCTGCTTTTGACACGTTAGCGTTTTCGCTATCGACCTGGAAGTAGTCAAGTGCCATCTTGGCATTGCGCAATGCATTGTCAGCCGATTCGGCTTCGTCACTATCTACTTGCGCGATTTCAGCTTTTGCTGCACTTATTTGTTCGCGGATAGAGCTAACTGCAGTTGTGAGTTCGTCGGCTATTTCACCAAATTCGTGATTATCAGATGCCCGTAATCGAACGTCTAGGTTGCCTGCACCGATTTCACGAAGCGTACGTTTGATTGCTAGTAGTGGGTGACCTAATTTGCGAGTGATATAAATCGCAAGTGTGGCGGTTAACAGTACGTTAACCACTAACATGGCCAAAATCCATTTAGCCACCAACGCAGTGACGCCAGGTACTGATTCTGCAATGAGGCGCATGTCTTCAGAGGCAAACAGTAGTGGCGCTTGCCCAGCGACTAGGTTGTTCAAAATCTGATGGTAAAACACACCCAGCAATACAGTGGTGATAAGCAAATAGATTCCTGACAGTGCCATCACCCGACGAATTTCTCTCGCCTGGAATGTCTTGTCTTTAAAAATTGCTAGTAGAAAAAACGAATCGGAAGAACGTGCCATGTCGGGGGCCTGGTCTGGTTATCAATATATCCATAAATGTCGGCTGATTCACACACAACTTGACTACTCGGCAGAGTTAATGAAGCCGGCCACAACCCCGTCGCATGCGCGACAATTGTGTAGGGAGATCAGCTACTAAGGCCTAATAAAAAGCATATAAAACAGATACATACAGTTTTATTGGTTTTGGAGTCGAGAAACAAACCGTGGCTTGATGCTATTGTCGTGTCTGGTGTTATGCCGCAAGTTAGAATGTGAACCAGTTCACACCACTAAATATCAACACCGTCACCATGCGCAGCGATTGATATGCCAGCACAAACGGATCAACTAATGGATGTGGGTATTTTCGTATCTCTGGCCGGCCTGGTTTATTTTATCTTGGCTGCTCTGGCAATTACCCATGTCGTGCTGAACAAGAAAAATGAAGGTGCTGCGGTCAGTTGGTTGGGTATCATTATTCTTTCACCGTTTTTTGGTGTGCTCTTGTATTGGTTGTTCGGTGTAAATCGCATTCGTATCCGTGCTTTGGCTCAAAAACAGGATCCGAGTCTTGATCATGGCAGCTCGAAAGCGCTCAGTGCGTATTGTGTTTCCGACACGCTGAGCGCACGAATGCGTGTTGGTAGCAAAATCCATCAAGCTCCTTATCTGATAGGTAACGACGTTTCCTTCTTGATAAATGGTGATGAGTCTTATCCACGAATGCTACATGCGATTAAGCACTCGACACACAGTGTTGTTTTGTCTAGTTACATATTTGATTACGACAACATTGGCAAGCTGTTTGTCGACGCGTTAGCTGATGCGCATGATCGCGGAGTAACGGTAAGGGTATTAATTGATGGGTTTGGAGTGGACTATGCCATTGGTATGGCTAAACCTGATCGAATGCTAAAAAAGCGTGGTGTCAAAACGGCTCGTTTTTTGTCAACGTTGTTTACTACTGACACCCGTTTTATTAATTTACGAAACCATCGAAAAATACTGTCTGTGGATGGAGCCGTAGCATTTATAGGGGGTATGAACATTCGCGACGAGAATCAGCTTGATTCTGGAGGCGGTCGCAAAACGCAAGATATTCATTTTGAAGTGCGCGGTCCAATCATTGACCAAATTAACCAAGTCTTTAAACAAGATTGGCTATTCGCATCCGATGAATTACTTTCACTGCCAGTATGGGACGCGCCCTTAGCCAACGATCCTTCAACTATCTGTCGTGTGATAGTCGATGGCCCGGATGATAATTATCAGAAACTTGAACTATCCTTGTTAGCAGCGATTAACAGTGCTAACGACACTATTTCCATAGCGACGCCTTATTTTTTACCGAATGACAAGATTTGCGCAGCGTTACAGCTTGCAGTATTAAGAGGCGTGATCGTTGAAGTGATAGTGCCTAAGAAAAGCAATTTACGAATTGTTGGTTGGGCTATGGCGGCTAATGAAAAGAAATTACTGGGTATAGGTGTTGTGTTGTTTCAATCGCCTGAGCCCTTTGATCATAGTAAGTTGTTCGTTGTAGACAGTGATTGGGTGTTGCTAGGTTCGAGCAATTGGGATGCTCGCAGTTTAGAATTTAATTTTGAGATAAACATGGAATGCTATAGTGAGCAATTTGCAAGAAGCGCTCAAGCGTGTTTTGCTAAAAAACGAGAAGTGGCAACGTTAGCCACAACGGGAAACAACCTTTCTTTCATGGCCGATTTGCGTAATAATTTTTTCCGTTTGTTTTCGCCATATTTATAGCGACGTCATAGTGCCAACGCTAGTACTATCATGATCAAAACAATATGATCAAACGCGCCTTATTACCGCATTCGCTGACCAATGAAGTTGATCCTTTATGTATGGGTAAGGCGAAGCACTCTGAACTCGGTTCTGTAATACGTTGTCTGGTATGGAATATCTGGAAAGCAAAGCAACGTGGTTGGTTAGAAGAGTTTTCTCGCCTTAGCCGTGACACTGACTTGGTGATGCTGCAAGAAGCTGTGAGTAATGCACCCAGTGATGCATTTTTTGCAAAACACGATCATCTAGAATGGATGATGGCGCGTAGCCATCGACATCCACGTACCGCAATCGAAACGGGCGTTAAAACAGGGTGTATAGCGGCTAGCCGATCATCACGAGTTTATGTTTCACCGCATGCGGAGCCGATTGCAAACACGCGAAAAATGCTGCTGCAAACGCTCTACCCGCTGTCCAATGGCGGAGAGCTAATGGTGCTGAATATGCACGCTATCAATTTTGTTTCAAATAAAAAATATGTATCGCATTTGGATCAACTCGCTGGAGCCTTGGATTCGCACGCGGGGCCTATTATCCTTGCAGGTGACTTTAATACTTGGAGCCTGCGACGCTATGGCTCATTTGGTGAGGTGGCCGAAGGCGCTGGGTTGCTTGAAGCGAAGATGCAACGCAAGCGCAAGTGGACCCACTTAAATAAACACTTGGATCACGTCTTTTATCGTGGTCTACTATTGCGCAGTGTGGAATCGCTAGAGCATATTAAGCTATCTGATCACACACCTATAACTGCAACATTTGAACAGGAAAATTTGTGATGGCAAAATCGGGAATGGATGCAATGGAATTTAATCAGCCATTGGGTGGTAATGACATGCCTCGCTTTGCAGGCCCTACGACCATGATGCGGTTGCCGGCGCAGGATACAGCAGAAGGCTTGGATGCGTGCTTTGTTGGCGTACCCATGGACATTGGCACCTCTCATCGCAGTGGTACCCGTTTTGGGCCACGCCAGATTAGAGCTGAATCTGCAATGCTAAGGCCATATAACATGGCCACTCGGGTATCGCCGTTTGATCATTTGCAAGTAGCGGATATTGGTGATGTAGCAATTAATACATTCAACTTGGCTAAGTCGGTCGAAATTATCGAAAAACATTTCGATCAAATCCTTGCACACGATTGCATACCACTTGCCTTAGGTGGGGATCACACACTAACGCTTCCGATATTGCGCGCAATGGCCAAAAAGCATGGGCCTGTGGGATTGGTCCATGTTGATGCTCATGCGGATATAAACGAACACATGTTTGGTGAAGCCATTGCTCACGGCACACCGTTTAGGCGGGCGGTAGAGGAGGGTTTACTTGATTCCAAGCGAGTGGCGCAAATTGGTTTACGTGGCACAGGTTACGCTGACGATGATTTCGATTGGCCTAGGCAGCAAGGTTTTAGAGTGGTTCCAGCAGAAGAATGCTGGCATAAATCACTGGCTCCACTAATGGAGGAAGTGAAGGAGCAGGTAGGCACCGGGCCAGTGTACTTGAGTTTTGATATCGATAGCCTTGACCCTGCATTCGCACCAGGTACAGGCACCTTAGAGATAGGTGGGCTTACCACGATACAAGGGCTGGAAATTATTCGAGGTTTGGCTGGCGTTAACTTAGTTGGAGCGGATCTGGTTGAGGTATCTCCACCCTACGATCAGGCCGGAGGCACTGCGCTGATTGGAGCGAACCTGTTGTACGAGATGCTTTGTGTGATGCCTGGGGTTAAAGCGAGTTAATTTTTAGTGTCATCAGCGGGCTACTGATTTCATCAGTAGTAGAACAAACAAAACCACACCGCCAAGTAGCATCGCTGTTGTCATCCATTCTTTGGAGCTGCCTTTCGGGCCATGTTTGAGCCAGTGACTAGCGGTTGGTATCATTCGCCAGATAAAAAAACCAAGCAACAGGGCCCAAACTATTTTCATCCAATCCATCAGTATCTCCAGTGGGCCGGTTATTCAACCAGCCCACATTGGCTTTTATAACTAGTAGCGAGCTAACTTGTAATTAAGTTAACCAGCGACTTAGTCGTCGCCCATCACACCAAGAAGATGTAGAAGACTTGTGAAGATATTGAAAATGTTGATGAACAACGAAACAGTTGCCCGGATGTAGTTTGTTTCGCCACCGTTAATGATACGGCTAGTATCAAACAGTAGAAAGCCACTCATCAATAAGATCATGCCAGCAGAGATAGCCATGTTTAAAGCAGGCATTGCTGTAAACAAGCTAACAATGATTGCGCCAAACAAAACGATTAAACCAACCATCAAAAAGCCACCCATGAACGAGAAGTCTTTTTTAGTGGTTAAAACATAGCCGCTTAACGCTAAGAAAATACCGCCTGTGCCAGCCATTGCAGTTGCTACAGTCGCTGGGCCGTTTGGATAGGATAGGTAGGCCGCAATCATTGGACCGATGCCCAAACCGAGTAAGCCTGTGGCTAGGAATACCATGCCAATACCAGTCGAAGAATTTTCAAATTTTGGCAATACGAACATCATGATGCCAATGCCTGCAAAAGTGCAAATCATTGCCGCGCCGCGTGGAATGCCAACGTACATTGATACTACTGCCATTACCGCACTAAATAACAGTGTCATGGCCAGCAATGCGTAAGTACTTCTCAGTACTTTGTTGGTAGCGAGAATACTTTCACTTGACCGTGTTTTGGACTGTGAAATTGAGTTTAAGTCAGCCATGGTTTCTCCAAGATTCCTCTAATTAAGTGTAGTTGGAAACGGGTTTAGGTAATAAAGCGGCTGAGAATGGTAATTCCACAGCCTTTTCAACATTCTATCACCTGTATTGAGTGAGTATATGGGGGAAAGTTGCCCATTTTTCAAGCTGCAATACTAATTGACCCGAAATGACCAAAAAATGTGAATTTCATCCGAAACCCACACACGCCTCCGATTGCGATAGAATACGCCGCTCGGAGAGTTGGCAGAGTGGTCGAATGCGGCAGTCTTGAAAACTGTTGACGGGTTAAACCGTCCGGGGGTTCGAATCCCTCACTCTCCGCCATAACACTGCTCGGCCGAGTAATCCGTGCTAGAACCCAAACCAACATCTCGCTGCGGTTCCTCCGTTTCAGCCCACGTTACTCAAACTATCCAGATCAAAGAAAACAATCCCCCGTTACTTAGCCCTAAAAATCTGCGAAGCACACTAAAAAAGCATCCAACTAAATCAAGAGCTCAAACCGCACACGACCCCGCGGGAATGTTTGTTCGTATTTTGCACAAATTGATTGTGGATATAAAGCGTTCTACTGATAGAAAACCCCCGCAAGGTAATAGACACCATTTTTGTGATAAACGCCGGCCGTAATGAGCACTTCGTTTTTGTCAAAGAAACCGCGCCAAACGTATCTGACTCGATTTGGGTATCGGCCGTCAGGGCGTTCCTCGCCAGCTAGGCAGCCCAAAAACTCTCGGCGAATATAGGTGCCGTAGTCTTCCCGTATATCCTGCATTTCTCTTAAAAATTCAGATTCGGTAAAATTGGTAATATATTTTGGTTCAAAACGTTGAGTGAATTTTACGAAGTTGAGCTCCGCTTCCGCTGCGAGTATTTCATCAAGGAACTGTTCCGCAATTTGTTGGTTCTTGTTGAGCTCCGCCGTGTGGGTATTCCAATCGGGAAATCCTTCTAATTTAGAGATGATTTCTAGGCAATGCGAGTGTTTTAGCTCGTGGTTTAACTCATTTAGCACTTGCCCCAATCTGGAGGCGTGTTTTTTGACTTCGATGGCTGTATACATAGTGTGCTTTCCTTACCCTGATGGGTGTGAGCAGTAGGCAGTGATCGCCTTGAGAAAAATTAGTTCGTCTAGTTGTAGCAAGCTGATACCGTTAAACATCACCGTTGATTGGTAAGCATCTGTGCTTATTTAGACGGAGCCGGCTGTACTCACGTAGTGTGTGTTGTCTTTTATATAAATGCCGACTCTTATAAGCTCTTCCTTGTTCTCAAAAAAACAACGCCAGATGTACCGAACGTGATTGGGGTATCTATCGTCATTAGGGTTTTTGATACCACTTAAGCTACCCATAAACTCTCGGCCAAGGTACTTTCCTAGTTCATCATTGACATGCCGCATTTCTTTTAAAAAAGTGGATTCAGGAAAACTGACAAGAAATATTTCTTCGAACCGCCGCGTAAATTTTGTATAGCTAACCTCCAATACACCTTCAATCAACTCATCGAGAAACTGCTCAGCAATTTGCTGGTTTTTACTGAGGTTTGCCGCGTGGGTATTCCAATCGGGGTAGTTCCCGGTTTTAGAAATGATTTCAGTACAGACAGCGTGATCAAGCTGTAGGTCATGCTCGCTTAGTAGATTGCGTAGCCTCTTAGCGCGCGTTTCGTTTTTTGACAGCATGGGGTTCAACCTTTTAGGGGCGGATTATTTGCTGGTGCTCGCATTGCCAGTGATCCGCCAGCTAAAAAAGCTGATGATTTGAAGGGAATTAGCACATTCGCCGAACCCAAAAGGGCGCGAGCGGCTGGCTGTGCTGGCCTGCATTTAAAATACTAAAGAGTGTCGCGGTTGTCAATCTTTTGGTACTAATAGACAAAGCCCGTGTGATTGCCAATATTGCGATAGATAGATGGCGTGAATAAAATGCCCGCTAGTGCTGTTGCTGCAATCGCTGCGTACTAACACCCATAAAAATCCTCGATACCTCCCCAAAAATAATCACAGCTAAAACTGAGTAAATGGGTGATCCAGCGGCAGTTATAACCCGAATAAGTAACACACCTAAACGATAAATCCGGGGAAATTATATGCAACCCCTGCAAAACCTAAACATCCTTCTTGTTGAGGATCACCACGATCTTGCCAGTACTGTGATCGAGTTCTTGGAATCCATGGGCGCGTCGGTTGATTACGCCGCTGATGGTATGACTGCCATGCATGTTGCGAAGCAAGCTGACTTCGATGTGATCATTATGGACATCATGCTGCCAGGGATAGACGGGTTTGCCCTCTGCAAAAAACTGCGCGAGCAGGATCACGATACAACTCCCATATTGATGATGACTGCCAGGGATGAGCTTGCTGATAAGCTTAACGGTTTTGAAGTAGGCGCAGATGATTACGTGGTGAAGCCATTTGATATGCCAGAATTGGTTGCCCGTATCCGATCGCTGCACAAGCGTAGTAATCGACTGGCGGCTAGCCAATTGTTGTCTGTTGACGACTTGAGCCTAGATTTTGGAACACGCACTGTTTTACGGCGCGGAGAAACGATCACGGTAACGCCGGTTGGATTTGAAATCCTGTCAACCTTATTGCAACATGCACCAAATATTGTGCGCCGTGAAGAGTTAGAGAACCAACTATGGGGTGATGATCCACCGGCTAGCGATACGCTACGTAGCCAAATTTACAAATTGCGTAAAGCGGTTGATAAGCCCTACACAGAAAAGCTACTACATACCATCGCTGGCACCGGCTACCGAATTGGTAAAGATGATACGGACGGTTGTACCGCTACCTAGTTCGCTGTCAATGGAGAGTAACCAACCATGGTTATCGCAAAGCTTCTTGGCTAGTGCCAAGCCGAGGCCGTGGCCGCTAGCGCCTGCTTGATTGGATACTCTAAAGAAAGGTTCAAAAATGCGTTGTTGATTAGCTTTGCTAACCCCTGGTCCAGTATCGATAACCTGAATAGAATCGGCATTGATTACGCACTCCACTAAACCATTTTGCGTATATTGCCAAGCGTTTCGAAGCACATTCCCCGCAACAATTCGCAGTGCTGGTTCTGCAGCAATTATGTCTAACTGAGCGTTATGTTTTGCCCGCATGTTTACAGAGCTTTTAGGCAAGACTTCCTGAAAATCAGCTATCAGCTCGTCAGCGATATTATTGACGTTAATAGGTGAGCAATCTTCCTCAGTTTTTTGTTCACGAGCCAGCAGCAGTAAGGTGCTTATTAAATCGATCATATGATTGGATGCGCGCAATATCCGATCAACACTGCGATGACACTTGTCGTTGTTACAGCTTATCGATAGATTGGATGCCGAACCCTTAATGACTGCTAGCGGATTGCGAAGTTCGTGGGATGCATAGCGAGCAAAGTCTCGTTCGCGTTCGACCGATGCCGTGCTACGTTGTACAAAGTGTGTAAGCGCATCGCCGAGTATGCGAGTTTCTGAAGATTGCCCACCTGCCAAAGCACTAAGTTCTAGCTCGTTTGCATCTCGAGAATCAAAATCGAAATTTTCGATGGTGTCTGCCAGCTGAGCGATTGGCGAAACTGCTCTGCGGCTAGACGAGTATGCAAAGAACGCCATTCCATACATGAACAACAACACTAAGGCTAACGGCACTGTTCCAAAATAGAAGGACAATTTTGATACGGTTTCATCTTGAAACAATAAGGCAAGTTTGTTTCCGTTTTGTTCGCTGATATGAACAATGCGACCATCCCCTTGCAGCATCACTCTATGTTGGCCGACGGGTAGTTCACTTAAGGCGTCTGGAATATTGTTGTCATCACCTTGCCAGTTGTACCCCTGCAAATTAACAGTAGCGGGTACCGGGAATGCATGATCTTGCGCGCGCATATCCCAAAAAAAATCGGCCTCTGCCTGCAACGCTCGGTTGACCAATATCTTTTCTGCGATGGCGCTAGCCGCTGCAATGCCAGCGATTGTTGCAATACTAATGATCAGCAATTGCAATAAGAAGGCGCGTCGAAGATGAGATTGCATCTTCAGCCCCTGCGTTTTTTTCATATTTGCCACATCAGTAGTTGAGTCGTTGAAATGATATGTCACATCCGGGGTATTGATGTGAACGGGGCGTGAACGGCACCTTATGGGCGCTCACTGGGCGTTCACTGCGGTGGGAGTAACTTGTCACTTATAGGGAATTAAAGCCCTTACAGATCAATAAAACTACCACTGGAGGTTATATGTTTAAAACAGGAATAACGATACTCGGGCTGATTGGGGCTTTGATACTCACCGCTTGCTCGGATTCAGCGACAACAGTAAGGGCGACTGCCCAAACACCAGAAACTGGTAACAGTTCGCAAACGATTGCTGATGACTCGCCCGCGCTTAACATTGTTGAAACAGCTGTGGAAGCTGGATCATTCACTACTTTGGCTGCAGCGTTACAAGCAACCGACTTAATTTCTGTTTTAGCTGATGAGTCCTCTACGTTCACGGTGTTTGCACCGACTGATGAGGCCTTCGCAGCGCTTGGCACAGAGACGTTAGAAGGTTTACTTGCCGATCCCGACACGTTGCGTGACATATTGCTGTATCACGTACTCCCCGGTGAAGTCGATGCTGCGACAGCCATAGGCCTTGCGGGAAGTACGGTCACTATGGCTAATGGCGACGAAAGTGCGATTACACTAAATGAGGGGCAGTTGATGATCAATATGGCAAATGTGATCACTGCTGACGTAAGAGCCAGCAACGGCATTATTCATGTGATCGATGCAGTCATGTTGCCACCAGCGGACCCAATGCAGGTACAAGGCAACATTACCGATACAGCGGTTGCCGCTGGCTTTCCAACATTAGTCGCCGCGTTGCAGGCCACTGGGCTTGATAGCGTTCTTGCTGATGAAAGCAATACCTTTACTGTATTTGCGCCCAGTGAAGAAGCCTTTGCCAAGTTAGGTGACCAGGCACTGAATAATCTGCTGGCCAATCCAGACGAACTGCGGGATATTTTGTTGTATCACGTCATTGCAGGAGCAGCGATTGATTCAACCACTGCGCTTAGCTTAGTGGGCACAACGGTTGAAATGGCTAATGGTGATTCCACTGCGTTGACACTGGATGGGCAAAATCTGTTGATCAATCAATCTAGAGTTATTACAACTGATGTTCTGGCTAGCAATGGTGTGATCCACGTTATCGACACCGTGCTGCTGCCACCGGTTGATACCCCGGCAGCTAAAAACTTGATTGATACGGCACGTGATGCAGGAAATTTTAATACCTTCGTAGCGGCACTAGAGGCCACCGGCTTAGATGTGGCGATCGGTCATGGCCAAGATTTGTACACAGTGTTTGCGCCAACCGATGCAGCCTTTGCTCTGTTGGGCGAAGACACCATTCAAGCCTTGTTAGCAGATCCTGCGACGTTACGAAATATTTTGTTATATCACGTGATCACTGGTACAGAGCTCGATGGTGCAACGCTTGAAGGCAAAGTGGGTGTATCAATCGAAATGGCTAACGGTGATCGCGTCGTGCTTAAGCAGAAGTCGGGCGGCTTGTTTATTAATAGTAGCAAGATTGTAACGACTGATATTAGAGCCTCTAACGGCATCATCCATGTACTCGACGCGGTACTCGTACCGTAAGTCTTGTTTTTGCCCGGTGGGCACGCACCGGGCTTTTTTTAGGAACTCTACAGCGAATTTGCTGACCAACTGCTATAGATAGCTAGTAGTATGGCTGCTCAAATTCGAGAATACTCAATCAGTGAAAACCTCTGCAAACCTGTTAGTCAGCTCTCTGATAACCGTCTTAGTGTCGATATTAGCGGCTGCACCTGCTGTTGCTCAGCTCGCCATTTGTACCTCGCCGCAACGGCCAGATTGCCCCAAGGCGCTACCTGGCGTTGCCAATGGCGAGTTTACGTTTTCACGATTGATATTTTCTGACAATCAGCAAGCGATCGAAGATCTTGGCGATCGCATTGGTTATCCGCATTGGCAGGCTGACTGCTCTGAATCAGAGCCACATTTTATTGCCGCAATGAAGCGCCTCACATTGGTTGATACAAACGAGGACAGCCAATCGATTTCCCTGGTGGACGATCGTTTGTTCGATTATCCAATGCTGTACATCGTTGAAGCCGGCTTTGCATCAATATCCGACCCCGAGGCCGAAAATCTTAATGAGTATTTGATGCGTGGTGGTTTTCTATTGGTGGACGATTTTCACGGTAGCCATCAGTGGGAGCAGTTTGAAGGTTGGATCTCAAAAGTGTTTCCTGACCGGCCTATCGTTGATTTGCCTCAAAATCATGAAATATTTAATGTCCATTTCGCGATAGATGAATTTATTCAAATACCCGGTTTACGCGCATTGTGTTTAAACCCAGGCGAGACATGGGAGTTACCCATTTCAAAATCGTTTAATGTGCTTGAAAGCAACTCCTCGCGACAAACGCCTCGATGGCGCGGTATCTTAGATGACGACGGGCGCGTCATGGTTATGATTAATTGGAATATGGATTTAGGCGATGCTTGGGAACATGCGGATATGGAGGAATACAGTGCTCTGTATACTGCAACGGCGTACCGCTTGGGCGTTAACTATGTGCTTTACGGGATGACGCACTAGCGCCATCCCGCATGTTAAGGAAGCAACGTGGGTTTAAGCAGGCACGTTAGCAATGTGTAGCCCAACCATTTGTTGCATCACGCGTAGTACTTGTGTGCTGTAACCAAATTCGTTGTCGTACCAAACGTATAGCACGCAGCGGTCGTCTTCAACTAACGTTGCCACTGAATCAAATATTGCTGGCTCCGGCGTGCCGACAAAATCACTTGAAACCACTTCAGTAGAGTAAGCGTAAGCGATCTGCTGAGAAAGCGAGGAATGGAATGCCATTTCCCGAACGTGAGCATTGAGAGCGTCTCTATCAGTTGAGTTCTTCAAGTTCAGGTTACATACTGCCATTGAAACGTTAGGAGTAGGGACTCTGATCGCGTTACCAGTAAGCTTGCCTGCAAGCTCTGGTAGTGCCTTGGCAACTGCTTTGGCTGCACCGGTAGAGGTGAGTACCATGTTCAAAGGTGCGCTGCGTCCACGACGATCCGCTTTGTGATAGTTATCAATCAAGTTTTGATCGTTTGTGTATGAGTGGACTGTTTCAACGTGACCATTAACAATGCCGAACTTATCGTTGATCACTTTCAAAACTGGCGTGATCGCATTGGTGGTACAGCTTGCTGCACAGACTATGGTGTCCGCGTCTAATAGGTCGTCGTGGTTAACGCCGTATACGATGTTTTTGATTGCACCACTTGCAGGTGCCGTTAGTAGCACTTTTTTTGCACCCTTAGGCACTAAATGGCGTGATAAGGCTTCTTCATCTTTAAACACACCTGTGTTGTCAACAATCAGGGCATCGTTTATGTCGTACTCGGTGTAATCGATGTCTTCAGGCTGATTGGCGTAAATGATCTTAATAAAATTGCCGTTAGCGATAATCGCACTTTGTTCTTCATCAACGGTTATGTGTCCGTTGAATGGACCATGGATAGAATCGCGACGAAGTAAGCTGGCACGTTTTTGTAAATCACCTTCACGTCCACCTCTAACAACAATTGCACGCAGGCGTAGAGGATTGTTTGACGTTGTTCGCTCAATCAGCAAGCGAGCCAGAATACGACCTATGCGACCAAAACCATAGAGGACTATATCGCGTGGCTCGTCGAGCACAGTCGATTGATTAGGTATATGTTTGGTGGCTTCAGACACATATTCGCTAACAGCGTTGTCTTCCTTGCCGCTAAGTTGGCCGGCTTTACGAGCATCAAATGCCAATTTGCCGATATCGATTCTGGATGAACCCGGTTTGATCTGCGTAATAGCATTAAGTATTCGAGCCGTTTCAGCCACTGATATCGATTCGCCAACCACTTGAAGCGACAAGCGATGGGCCTTGATGATCTCAATCGCTGAGGCGTTCATTAGCTTGCGGCCAAATACGGTGATGATGACACCGCGCTCTCGATAGAGTGCTCCAACAGCTGGGATCATGTGCTCGGCATAGCCTTGCTCTTCGATATAACTGTTGAGATAGGGGTTTTCTGTAGTCACTGTGTTACCTGTGGGTGTGAAAGGGTGCCTGGTCAGGCGCTGAGGCCGCAAACAGGTTCTCTATTTTATCGTCACTGGAGCAAAAAGACTGAATAGTGGGTTCAGTCTTTTAGAGATGTGACACGAGAAACGCTCAATCTGAGTCAGAATTGGCGAAAAATAGCTATTGCAACAATGCTCTTGGCTGATTTTGATAACATATCGTATCTCTAGCCCCGTAAATCGCCGCCCCGGTATGGAATCCAGCACGCCCTATAAAACGCTACAACCGGGGGAAATGCTCAATTGGTATCGAATTGAGCGCATATTGGGTCGTGGCGGGTTTGGTGTCATCTATCTGGCAACCGATACCAATCTGGATCATCTAGTTGCTATTAAAGAGTACATCCCGAGCGATGTGGCTACCCGTAGCGAAGATAGCCAAGTGCATCCGATCACGGAAGATCACGGCAAGATGTTTCGCTGGGGGATGGAACGCTTCATCAAAGAAGCCAGAAATCTTGTTAAGTTCAAACACCCCAATATCGTTCGGGTCATGTCGGTATTTCAGCAAAACAATACCGCCTACATGGTGATGGAGTTTGAGGAAGGCGAAGAGCTTCGCAGCTACCTCAAGCGGCCGGACACCAATAGTGAGCATAACCTAAAGGCGTTGATATTGCCGATAGCGCAAGGGCTTGCTGAAGTTCACCGTCACGGTTTTGTGCATCGGGATATCAAGCCTGCCAATATCTTGGTTAGAAAAAACGGATCGCCGGTGTTGCTAGATTTTGGATCGGCGCGTAATGCCAGCCGATACACAGAGCAACAAAGTCTGACAGCGCTGGTATCGGCCGGGTACGCGCCATTAGAGCAATACAATGGAGACGGCGACGAGCAACAAGGGCCGTGGACTGATATTTATGCACTGGGTGGCGTGCTTTATTATGCGATAAGTGGCAGCGATCCAGCCGATAGCACTCGGCGTGGTGCTGCCATGCTTAATGATGGCCAAGACCCATTAGTTGCCGCAATCAAACTAGGCAAGGGTCGATACTCTGATGCATTTTTGTCAGCTATCGATTGGGCGCTTCGCTTCAAAATTGCCGATCGGCCACAAACGTTAGCGGATTGGATGCCAGCCTTGTTAGGCGACAAAACCGTTAAAGATGCACAGCAATCCAGCGGCGATTGGCTTGATAATGATGGTTTTGGATCTGCACAGATAACTCAGCTTGATAACGCGACCCTGCAGGAGATGTCAGATGCTACGGTGCTGTCGAGGGATCGTTCACCTTCAATGCGCGCTGAATTGCAACGCCCATTTCCTGACACACAGCAACGTCGCAGTGGTTCGCGTAAGGGCTTGGTATGGCTAGGTTTGGCATTGTTCGTGGGCGGTTCTGGGATGTGGCTGGCGCAGCAGAGGCCCGATATCGTTGATGGGGTTATTTCGAGCCTATATCGCGGCGATAGTGCTAAGGCTGCGCAAGCAGAAGAAGAAGCAAAGCTTGCAGCGCAGAAGCTAGCCGACGAAGAGGCGGCCCGATTGGCAGAGGCCGAAGCCGTCAGGTTAGCGGCGCAGCAAGCGGCAGAGAAACGTGCAAAAGCCGCCGCATTAAAACAAGCTGAAGAGGATGCAGCAGCGGCGAAGGCGGCGATCTTAGCTGAACAGCAAGCTGAGGCTGAGCGAGCTAAGGAAGCTGAACGCCAAGCGCAGGAAGATGCAGAACTTGAACGTCGACGACTGGAAACGCAACGCAAGCGCAAGCTCAACAGGGCCTTGACGGATGCCAGGGTGTCGCTGACGCGTGGTGATTTGAACGATGCTCAGCGCCAGTTAGATACCGCAAAAGCTATTGGTATAAATGATACCCGCATGGCCAAGCTCGAAACCGACCTACAAACTGCATTAGAGGAATACTACAAGCCTGTAAGTGACAACGATTTTGATATTGTCATGCGTATGTTTGATGCGTTAAAAAGAGCGATTGAGAATAAGGACATCTCTGCAGTCGAACGTCTAACCGAACAGTCCGATCAGTTACAGCTGTTTACATCATTGATAAAACGTTTTGATAAAATCGAGATTGAAATATCGGGTATCAAAGTACGCAACGCCGATAAATCCATTAGCGGGCAGCTCACCATCCGATCGATGGAGCGTTCTAACGGTGATCACACAATACCTTCTGATGCTTATCGCACTAGGACGATTAAATCTAACCGGGTAAACGGACGTTGGTCAATAATTAATTGGTAGCTTAATTTTAAACTAAGCGAAGCGAATTATTCGAGCCGTGGGGTATAGGCTGCTTGTCTTGGCAATTTTAGGGCTTTTATGTCTTGCATCATACGTTGGTAGAGTTCGTACATACTGTAAATCTCGCACGCCTCCACATCTTCAAGCGCGCATACCTCTGGAGTATCGTAGCCACGATCCTCAGCTTCGCGCTTCGCCTGACGAAGCTCTTTTAATGCCCTGCCTGTGTATTTACGCAAAATGGTTTGCGACATGCGGATGTTGCAGGCGGCTTCGTCCTGCGCTGCTTTGAGTTCTATTTTTTTCGAGCCATTGTGTCGCTCTTGCACCAATTGTAAAGAGTAGTTGTCGAAGCGGTGCCAGGAGCCATCTAAATAGAGCGCGTCAGCCACGGCGAGCACCATGCCGGCATCGAACACGCGGTCATACGGGCCACATTCACAGCCGTTCCTATCACACCAAGGTTTATAAGTCGCACCGGTGGGTTTTTCCAGCCAGCTTGCATCTATATCTGAGGGTAAATTGTTGAATTGCTTTTTCTTTATTTTCTTGTCTGCAGAAGCGACGATGAGTTTGCAAGGGTTGTCTTGGAAGACTGTGCCAGTAGGAGTTTTGCACGCATAAATAGCCGCCGACGCGGGGCTTGATACCGCCCACAAGCAGTACAAAATAGTACAAGCTAATTTTGATAACGCTGGCATAGTCCTACGTGCAGTTGTAAACATCCATGCGTTTGCATCGGCGAGTGTGATGAAGCTTGAAGTCACTTGGTGCTTCAGCAATGATAAAGGGGGTTAAATTGGGTACTGCCTCACAAAGCGTGTAATTTGGAAATCTGTGATAGCCTGCGGCCTCACAATTCATGGGCGCACAATTCGTGGCACGCAAACGTTTAGCAATAGAAATGGGCATGGGCACTGACCTGCAAGGTCAGGACTACACTAAGGCGGCAATACGCGCACTAAAAGATGCACTTTGGCATAATTCCTTAACCGTAGTGAAAGCGCTGGGATACCCCATTAATGCAATGCAGGTTGATATCCAAATTGGTGTAGCTCAACCCAATGAGGTAGACAAACAAGCCGTTGCGGACGTGCTGCCGTATGGCACCGGTAGGGTTGAAGTGGTTAAAGGCGGGTTGGATATCCCGAAAGACGATGGAACCGGGCTTACTGTGGTCGCCAATGCTGCGGCAATTGTTTATCTTGAAATTGACACAACTGAGGCACATTCCTAATGCCGTTAAAACGCATAATCTTGGAGATGGGTACCGGCAATGACCTGTACGGTGAGGATTACACCAAGGCGGCTATAAGGGCAGTGCAAGATGCTTTGCATCACAGCTCTCTGACCTTGTTTCGTACGCTCGGCCTTGATCGTGATGCGATGCAGGTGGAAATCACGATAGGTGTTCAAAAACCTGATCAGATAAACAAAGATGAGGTGGCGAAGCAGATACCCTACGGCAGCGTTATTGTTAATGCTGAAGTGGGTGGATTAAACGTAGAAGACGACGACAATAAAACCGTAACGGTTATCGCCAGCGCTGCAATTGCCGCCAGGTATGATTTACCTGACGGACAATTCGTGCTTGATGAAGCGTGATTTAAAGTACCGACACGATCGTTTCGGCTAGTTCATCCAAGGCGTCGCCGGGCAAACCGGCGATATTGATGCGACCATCACCCACGATATAAATACCGTGTTCACTGCGTAGCGTTTCGATTTGCTCAGTGTTGAGTGGTAGCCTGCTGAACATGCCTTTTTGCTCAGTTATAAAATCGAAATCCGCTGAATTAGAACGTTTGCGTAAGGCGGCAGCAAACGCCACTCGCAAACCAATCATGCGATCTCGCATGGCATTTAGCTCGCCTTGCCATTCTGCGTTAAGGGCCGGGTCGCTGAGCACGATGTTGCTGATATTGGCACCGTGATCTGGCGGCATCGAGTAGTTCGAACGAATGACTCCGCCTAACATGCCCAGTGCTCGGTCAGCATTGACTGAGTTTTCCGCTAAGACCATCGCAGCACCTGCACGCTCTCGATATAAACCTAAGTTTTTAGAACAACTGGCGGCGACTACCATTTCGGGCATTCGGCTAGCCAGATAGCGTATGGCTTGTGCGTCTTCTTCTAGGCCGTCACCAAAGCCCTGGTAGGCAAAGTCGACAAACGGAAACAATGAGCGCTTCTCGCATACATCTGCAACTGCCTTCCATTGATCCATGTTCAGATCGGCACCTGTTGGATTATGGCAGCAGCCGTGCAGCAGCACGATATCGTTTTCTGGTGCAGCACTCAGCGTGTTGATCATTTGATCAAATGTGATGCTATTAGTGCTTCTGTCGTAGTACTGGTAGCGCTCTAGCTCAAAACCTGCGGCCGTGAGCAATGGCACGTGATTAGGCCATGTGGGGTCGGAAACCCAGACTTTGGCATTTGGTCGAATTTTGCGCAACATATCTGATAATATGCGAAGTGCACCCGAACCACCGGCAGATTGGGCGCAGCGAATGCGATCCGTGTCAGCGTCTGAGCCAAAAACCTGTGACACCATGGCACTACAAAATGGTCGGCTTCCAATGGGCCCAACATAGGATTTGGTATCTTGAGTTTCTAGAAGCTGCTTTTCGGCTTTCTTGATGGCCGTCATAACCGGAGTTGCTCCAGCAGCGTCTTTATAGACGCCTACGCCTAGATCGACTTTGTTTTCGCGAGTATCTTCGCGAAATAAGGCCAGCAGCTGAAGAATTGCATCAGTTTTGGCTTCAGGTAATGATTGAAACATGTGCTTGGTTAGCCTCCAGTTGGTAGGGCAAGAGTTACGCGAAATGCTAAGTTAACACGCACGGGCTAGCCTGTGCATTGAGAAGTGCAGAAGATGACGCAGTTACTATCAACATTGAATCAGGGGCGTGAAATAGCCGTGAGCAGAATTGGTGTGCTACAGGATGTTTTGTCGTCGTTGTTCGCACGTTCTGTGACGGCCTCAAATGAAGAAGAGACTCGTTCAACTACCGAGCTCTGCGATGCCCTTTTATCCGAACGTGGTGAAGTATCAGGCATGCGTATCGCCTCCACCATTTTGGAGCGATTCGCATCCGATGACGCGGATGGACAACTAGCCTTTTTTAAGTTGCTGCAGGAACGCTTTGATATCACTGCTGATCATGCGCTACGAGCGGCTCAGCGTTATGCTGACGCACCGGACGCTGCGAACCTTAAGATACTCCGCAATAGCGTTGAGCCGAGGCGCATGGAGCTTCTAAGACGCTTAAACTACGTGCCAGGTGCTACCGGTGACTTGGTGCAAATGCGTGCCAGCTTGCTGGATCACATTCAGGATCATCCAGAGCTAAGCCGTATCGATGTCGATTTTCAGCGACTTTTTGCTGCTTGGTTTAATCGTGGGTTCTTAATCCTGCAGGAAATCAACTGGCAGACGCCAGCCAATGTTCTGGAGAAGATTATTGCCTATGAAGCAGTGCATGCGATCAACAGCTGGCAGGCGCTGCGCAGTAGGCTTTTACCTAGCGATCGTAAATGCTTTGCGTTTTTTCATCCAGCGATGTTAGATGAGCCATTAATTTTTGTAGAGGTGGCTTTGACTCAAGCTAATCCGGAGAATATTCGTTCAATTTTGAGCGAAGACCGTGATTTGAGTAATGCTCACGAGGCTGACACGGCCGTGTTCTATTCAATATCTAACTGCCAACGTGGATTAGCAGGGGTATCGTTTGGTAACTTCTTAATAAAACAGGTGGCGAACGAGCTCAGCACACTATTACCAAATTTAAAAACCTTTCGCACCTTATCTCCGGTACCAGGTTTAATGCATTGGGTAAATACCAAAGACAACAAGCTAAAAAGAGAGCTGAAACATGCTGCGTTGTTAGCTAACAAGCGATCAGAGGCTGAGTCGGTCGAAGTGCTTGATGCTGATGATGCGTTGCAGCTAAGCAAGTTAGCTGCGCATTATTTAGTTAACGTCAAACGTGATGACACGCAGCCTAGTGATTCGGTTGCACGGTTTCATTTGGGTAATGGTGCTAGCCTTGATCAAATATTGCCAGATGCCGACAAATACAAACGCGGGCGCGACCAATCAGCAGGCGTGATGGTGAGCTATCTCTACAACCTGGATAAAGTTGAATCCAACCACGAAGCCTACGCTCGCTATCGACAGGTCATCGCGTCAGATGAGGTGTTGCTTAGCTTGGGAGAGGCCAAAGCCGACCGATAAGGAAGATGCCGGGGATGTATTCCCGGCAACTTAACTACCGTGGCTGGGGCCGTCGGTGATGCATTGTTTCATTCCCAGATACAAATGCAACCACTCTTTCTGATGGCTTGATCGTCTAACGGAAAATTAGCGACAAGCTGTATTGCGCCGAGTGCTTTATGTGTAGCCTGACTATATTGGAGTAAGCAAAGTGAGCGGTAGTTGTAACTCTTGCAGTATCTTGCAAAAAAATGCGCGCTAGTTCCGTTCAAAATGCCGCTGAGTCAAATGATGAGTCAATCGCTTCTCTTCGGTTTTTTGCGTGAACCAGTGCATCAAGCTCGTAACCTCTGCGTTGCAGTTTTTTCTGAAACCATTCATTGCCATGTCTGAACGGTAAATAAAACAGCGAAACAAGTGCCACCAGAGCAAATAATGCAGTCCATATCTTTATAGCTGTTGGGGCATTGGGTGCAGCATCCATCCAAGCAAAACCCGTAGTGAGTAAGCCCGCAATTAAGACCAACCAAAGCACGGCATAGACGATCCCAGTGCCGAGCATGCCTTTTGCGAGTAACCACGGTAACGTTAGCAGCATGGCGGGCCATGAAACACCGTCTTTAACTGCGTGAGTTTTGCCGTTTCGGCTGTAAACGTAAAAACGTTTGCCCCCCTGGCGGTTGATAGGCGTGTTGATGACTGCGTTGGCGATAGTGTCATCGTCATCAGCATAGTCATAATGCACAGGGGATTCAGCCGCCAAAACTTGACGTTGAGGTTCAAAGGTGGCCTCAACTTGCGGCGCAGCTGGTTCCTCATTTGGCTCAATGCGGTCAGGCATGTTGTACGTGGGTTTAGCTTTAGGTGTATCACTAGGCTTTGGCTGGATAGCAGCTGAATTTGATTCTACAGCGACGATATCCGAGTGTTGGCCGGGAAGCTCATCGGCCTGTCTTTCGAGCTCCTTGCTCAGTGTTGAGCCATTGTCTCGCTCGGATTGCTCTTCGCCTAAGCGAATCTGTTCTTGATGCTGTTGCGCCCAATAAGCTAAGGGATCGTCGTCCATGGTGATGGCCTTTTTCTCACCTGGTGCAGGCGCTTCTGCCTTGGTGACTTTTCCATGAAGAGAGGAGGCTATACCGGGTTCTGCCGCGTTCATATCAGCGATGTCATCAGGATTTAGATCGAATTCGCTGGCTGAGAGCTCTAGAGCGCCTTCGTTACCAATAATACTGCTGTGCGATGACTCGCCCTCAAGCTCCAAACCGTCTGCCTGAAGATTGAGGTCAGATGTTTGGCCAGCACGTGTGGATTCGACTGTGATCTCTTGAGTTTCGTCATCGAGCTCTAGTGTCATATCAGCAGCTGGCTTCCCACCACTGCGTAATAGATCGTTCTCGGCTTTTTCTTGTGCAGCCAACATTTGTTCCACGCGAAGATTGGTGTACAGGTATCTGGCTTCGTCGTGATCATTGCTTGCTAGAGCGCAGGCGCGGGCCCATATATCGGGTTTTCGCTGGTCGCTGTTGAGCTCGTCAGTAGCAAGTTGGTAGAGTGTTTCGTCGATCATGGCGTCGGTTATATGATTGGTCGATAAGGGATTTTAGGCTGCGATGTTTGCTGTGCACAAGTAATTCTCCAAAATCGCGAAAAATTGTCGCTGTGAAGAGGGTCACGCCCTGTCAATATTGCGGCATGACACATTACACAACATAAGATGCGACCTACTCAGCAAATGATGAAAGCGGTAATGGCGGGCGCTTCCAGCTTCAATTAGGCTTGCTCAGAGATAAACAGAGGAAGTTGATGTGATTCGAGTCAGTACGTGCGCCTTATTGGTGATTGCGCTTAGTGCGTGCGGCACATCGCCGAAAAAAACAGTCACGCAGCCAGTATCGGCGAGCGAGGGATCTCTTATTGCCAGTAACCAGAGCGTGGCGGCATTGGTGGCCAGGGATTTGGTAGGCGTGATGAGCCAGATCGATGCAATTGCGCCTGCGCAAACAGTCCTCTATGCCAATCGGCCGGAGGATCAATTTGGTGAGCAAATGGTAGCGGCGCTTCAGGATGCGGGTTATCGGCTACGTCTGGCCCAAGCTGATCAAGAACCGTTGCTAAGCTATATCATTGAGCAAGATATTACTAAGTCAGATTACACCGTGATTGTTACCGCTGGCATGATCAAAGTGAAACGTCGGTATTCCGTCAATGAATTACAGCAAATGGTGCAACCAGCATCGTCGATATATGTATTGGGCGCGAGTGGTGACAACATAGAAGTTAATGATGCGCTGTTTGCTAATCAACGTCCAAGCTCACTAGCAAGCAACGGCGCTCAAGCGGATGAAACACCGGTGGCGTTTGCCACGCCTGTAGCATCTAAAAAAGAAATCGTAAAAAATGCCTTAGTGCCAGAGCCTGTTGTTGAACCAAAGCCTGCGGCTAATATTGCGTTGAATTCAGATCTGAAGCCAAAGACAAAATTAAATATGTATCAAACGCGTCAATCAAACTTTGAAGCGCTGCTTGATCAATTCGATACTGTACGTCGGGAAATTATGGTTTTCCCAAATGATTCCTTAGTGATGGGATCAACTAATAAGCAATTAACAACGCAGATAGTCACAAACTTTCGAGCGGATTCTGATGTCGTTTCTATCATCGGTTGCTCACACGGTAAATCAGCGATAGATGATGGCAATCAAATATTGGCAAACGGTAGAGCGGAACGCGTGAAAGACGAATTTATTTTGGCTGGTGTGCAGGCTGAGCTGGTACTGCACGAAGCTTGCTGGGCTAATGTGCACTTTGACGAAATGATGCCTCGCCGCGGCGTAGTAGTGACACATAAACGCAAGCTAAACTAGCGCATGCCTAAAAAGCATCACTAGCGCATCTGCTAGTGATGTAGTGCTTGTTTGTGCCGGTAACCGCCCTTGTTGTCCGGTTCAAATTGTATTTTCACTTCCGGATGCCTGAGTGGCTCATCTGAATTATCCACTAACAAATTTTGTTCAGATACGTAAGCTTCGTATACCGTTTTTTCGTTTTCCGCAAACAGATGGTAAAACGGTTGGTCCTTAGAGGGCCGAATGTGCTCTGGAATGGATTCATACCACTCGTCAGTATTGTTAAATTCAGGGTCAACATCGTATATGACACCGCGAAATGCGAATACGCGGTGTTTAACTATTTGTCCGATGCGAAATTTGGCGTCTCTTATCATTGCCGTAGTATATGGCCAGTGTTACAAGAAACAATACACGCTTTGTTGCTGGTACGCGAGAGAACATACGCCAGTAAAGGTAGGCGAGGGTCGAGGCCCTCGCCCATGAAACTATTCAAGCATTTAGCCTACGAGTAGGGTGCGCGTTGTCTCAACTAGCTTGTAGCCATCTGCTGTGGCGCTGTGAGTGGCCACTGTAATCTTTACACCTTGGGTGATTTTTGGCGAAGTGGGTGCGCTTAAGCTTGCGATGTGTGTTTTGCCTATTTTGCTGACCCACGGTTTACCCGGCATGACTGTTTTAGGGCCAGTGACTAATAAACTGTTGAGATCGAAGCTTTCGTCTCGGTCAGTCACGACACCCGGATAGACATGAGTGAGCGTGACCGGCGTCGTTAGTGTGTTGGTAACAGTCACATAGGTTTGTGCGCCTTTGTGAGATAACTCGACACGCAATCCACGCGGTTCGGCTGGTTTGTTCAGTTCAGAGGGTAAGGACGTAGCATTTACCATAGACGGCGCCGTGAGTAATGTGACCGAAGAGGCGGCAATAGCTGCGGTAGCTTTGATCATCTGGCGACGTTGTTTGTTCATGGGCATACAAGTAATACCTGTGTGTAAACGAGCCTTTAGCGTAAACCAACTATTTGGAATGACCACTGAATGAATCAAACTATGACAATGTTGCGTTGTTTTTTTACAACAGTTTGCAACGATTGTGATGATTTCTGGGGTTATGATCAATGATTTACATTGTTTGCCATTTTTTGGCAATCACTTCTCACGGTAGGCAAATTAAATTTAAATCGTTAACCCCGTTTCTTGATCGGTAGCGTTTTAGGGGTACGTATATTTAATTTGGAAAAATTATGAAGAACAACTTAATCGTGCTGTCACTGGCATGTTCAGCTGCCGTTATGCTCACAGCTTGTGTGTCCGAGTTTGATAGCGCAGCACACACGCCCACTACATCTCCAGTCACTGTGCCTGAGCCGTCAAAGCGGCAGAAAATTGTACTAACTGAATCGGATGATCGTTTAAGTGACGGTAGTTCCGATGCAAAGAAATTGCGTAAATTGCAATCCAGTCATGACCGAGGGGCGGTGATGCAATTGCAGAGCGAACAGATGGCTATATGGCAGCCGCCAGTTGATCGCATACCAACTGAGCAAAGGGAAAAGCACCAAGTACTAGACAATAACAAATTAGTACTAACTGCAACTCAACCGGTATCGACATTTAGTATCGATGTAGATACTGGTGCGTATTCTAATGTCAGGCGATTTTTGCAATCCGGTAGTTTACCGCCCGTAAATGCGGTACGCATTGAAGAATTACTCAATTACTTTGATTACCATTATGCCGGTCCTGAATCATCTGACCAACCGTTTTCAGTGATGAGTGAACTGGGTGTAACACCTTGGAACGAAAAAACGCGCTTGTTGCATATAGGCATACAAGGGTATGAACTAGAAGCAGAAGAAAGGCCTGCAGCCAACTTAGTCTTTTTAATGGATGTATCAGGCTCTATGGCTAGCCCGAACAAACTAGGTTTGCTTAAATCGTCAATAAAAATGATGGCCAAAGGATTGTCTGCCGAGGATAGCGTCAGCATGGTGGTGTATGCGGGCGCGTCCGGTGTTGTGCTTGAACCCACTCCAGGCAACGACACGCGAGCAATTAACGCAGCACTCGACTCGCTTGCGGCGGGTGGTTCGACGCATGGTAGCGCCGGTATTGAGCTCGCTTATCAAATGGCCGCAAAAAACTTTAAGAAAGAGGGTATCAACCGAGTACTGCTGGCCACCGATGGTGATTTTAATGTAGGCATCTCTGACATCGAGAAGTTAAAAGCACTGATAGAACAAAAGCGAGAGGCTGGCATTGCGTTAACCACGCTTGGTTTTGGTTCTGGAAATTATAATGACCATCTAATGGAGCAGTTGGCTGATGTTGGTAATGGAGCCTATGCTTATATTGATACGCTGAGCGAAGCTCAGAAGGTATTAGTTGACGAGCTAGGCTCAACCCTTATGACCATCGCTAAAGATGTCAAGATTCAAGTTGAATTTAACCCTGCAGTGGTTAATGAGTATCGTTTAATTGGTTACGTTAATAGAAAACTTGCTAATGAAGACTTTAACAACGACAAGATCGACGCTGGTGAAATCGGTGCGGGCCATTCGGTGACTGCCTTGTATGAGGTCGCATTGGCAGGTGATGGTGGTGAGCTAAATACACCGCTGCGTTACGGATCACATTCTAAAGACAACGGTGTTGACGCTAAGATCAATGGCGAGATTGCAGAATTACGCCTACGCTACAAGCAACCTGATTCAAACACTAGTCAATTGATTAGCTCAGTTATCACGAAAGATATGCTGACATCTGAGCATAGCGAGCAGTTTCGTTTCTCTGCAGCGGTAGCAGCGTTTGGCCAACAGTTGCGCAAAAGTAAATACCTAGGTAGCTTCTCTCTTGCTGACACCCGGGCACTGGCACATAGTGCGAAGGGTGAGGATCAATTTGGATACCGCGCCGAATTTATACAGCTACTACGCTTAGCTGAAACACTTTATGCTGGTATTGAAGGATACGATAACAAGAGTGGATAGTATCGCCAACGACGATAACGGGAGTGCACTTATGCTGGCTTATGCAAATGGCGATGCCACTGCATTTGACCAGCTGTACTCCCGGCACAGACAGCCGCTTTTACAGTATATCGCCAATAGCTGCGGCAGCCAGGCAGATGCTCAAGAGCTGTTCCAGGATGTGTGGATGAAGGTGATAAAGCAGCGTGATCAATATGATTCTTCAGCGCCGTTTAAAGCATGGTTATTTACCATCGCACGCAATAGGGTCATCGATTTATTTCGCGCCAATTCGCGACGAGCTACTACCAATCTAGGCTTTGACGACCCAACACCTAGGGCATCGGGTTCGAGCGCTACAATTGCTGCAGTTAATAAACCGTTGGAGCCGGATGAGATCACTAGAGTAATGCAATCTAAAAAATTGTTGATGGAAGCGCTGCAACTCTTAACACCAGAACAACGAGAAACCGTATTGCTTAAACATGTCGCTGGTTTTTCGATTAGGGAGATAGCTGAACTGCAATCAGAAAAACCCGAGACAGTTAAAAGTCGTTTGAGGTACGCCTTTGCGCGCTTACGTCAAACGCTTAGAGGTGCCGAAATTCATGAATAAGCCAAATAAGCCCAAGCAACCTTTCGATGATGACATTGCTGAACTCTTTGATGCTCAAGAGCTTGAAGTGACTGCGGCATTGGATGACCATATCCGTAATATGGCAAGAGCGGAGCTTAGCGAAAATGCTGCGGTCGTTGGTTCTGCTACATCCCGCTATGCACCGGTGTTTGCCACGGCTGCAGTGATGGTATTAGCAGTAGCATTGGTACCGATGTTAATTGATCAATCAACTTCTCCTGAAATATCATCAGCGGCAATTGAGCCAACGGCTACAGAGCCGGCAAGCCCTGAGACTTCTTCCGATGCTTCTTTTAGCGACATCGCTAGTGATTTGGCAAGTACGGCAGATAGGGCATCAAAGGAAGCACGTGCGAAAGTGCGTGCTGAGTCAATGCCAATTGAGCGGCCGGCAGAAGAAACGATAGTCGCAGAAACGGATATTGCTGCGCGCTCCTTAAAAAAGGAGAGTAAACCAGAACCGGTATTGGCGCAGGAGCAAAGTGCTCTAAAAGGTGGCTCCGCTGGTGCACTTGAAGATAAAGATGATGGCAATACAAATGATGCACAGAAATTACCCAAGCAATCCTCACCTACGGTTACCAGTGAATTTGCCGATGCTACTTCAACAATGAAAATGCCGAGTGCCTTATCGGCGTTGACGACACCGAATACTGCAGCAGCAGATAATCTGTTAACGGATGGTAGTAGGGTTGCCACTACGAGTGATAGTGAAGATGCCCATCGAGCGAGTCAGGCAAGTTGGTTAAAGGAACTAAGCCGATTGTATGAAGTTGAGGAACAATCGGTATTCTTGGACGAACTGATTTTGTTTAAAAAGCAGTATCCTCTGTACGATTTGAGTAAAAGTTTGCCGCCCGCTGCGTTGAAGTTAAAATTGAGCGATTAAGCTAAAATCAGTGGCCAGCGTCACCGAACCGGGCAAATTATCTGGCGCTAGCGATGATAGTTACGGATGTGCCACACATAACGGTTTTAATACCAACTGTTTTGTGCACTAGTTATGGTAATGTCAGGTAATAAGAGTATAAGCATACGAATACGAGCATAAGAATAGGAGCAAAGGAGAGTGATTATGAATGGCAAGGTTATAAGTATAGCAGTAGCGGCAACAGCCTTAGTGCTTGTGGGTTGTAGCAGCAGTGATGATAATCCCCCTGGTTTTCAACCTAGCGAATTGATCGTAGGTGAAAGCGACACGGGCGTCGCAGCAGATGACATAGACACGCTCGAACTTAGACGTAATGCGGCTACGCTGTCATCGAGCAGCTTAGGATTGAATATCAACGAGCTACTGGGTGTTGGGTTTGCCACATCAGATGAAGGTACGCCCGTTAACCCCAACGGTATGAACGTCACTACAGTGGGAGATAACGTCGAAAATGGCGACATGCTAGACGACGATGTGGAATCGTTGATGAATACATCGCTGGCGCTGGACAGCAACGTGGCCACTGTTACTCGTGAAGGCAATATCATCACGATAGACCCAGACGAAAATGAGCTATGCCAAGAACAAGTGCTTGGCGATATGGTCGACAATAATGCCGCCTGTGTCGCTGTGTATCAAGATCTATTGGTCGTGTTAGATGCAAGAAGCGAAGACACGGGCGTAGTGACTTACCAATTCCAACAGGAGCCTGTGCTGTTGATCGGTTATTCGCCTGATGGCGGTAGTTATGAAATTAATATCGGTGGCCTAAAAACATTGCTTGAAGCAGCTGCTGACGAAGATCCAGAAACGACTGTTGATTTGCCAGACACTTTCTCAGGTGCAGTGCGGGTCACGGCTATGGTTGATGATGATTCTGGTGTCGCTGCTGCAGGTAGTATAAGTCTTGCTGTTACCCAGCCTATCAATATTGTCGATACCGATGGAGACGCTAATTTTAGCCTTGGTAATTCTGAATTGCTAAAAGTGTCCTCTGATGCGCAAGGTAATACCAGGATTGATTCGACTTACGGTGCTTTAAGTGCAAGCTTTTTATCGCAGTTAGACGACGAAGATCCTGACAGTATGGATGTAGTAGCGTTGATGATGAGTGGATTCACGAGCCAACTGAGTATCAATGAAGATGCTGACGTAGCCACATTGACTAACACAGGGTCAGTTTTATCGATAGCCATCAATTCTGGTGAAGCAGTGAATTTGTCTGTAAGCAACTACGGGGCGACACTAACGCCTGACAGCCTCACCATTGATCAAGGTTTAACATTAGGTGCCAGTTTGACCAGTGTGGTTGGCGAACTGTCAGACGGGTTTAATAATGCTCAGTTCGATGTGTCAATGCCTACCGGTACGGTACTGGAAGAAGATTCTTCTGGAGCTGCCAGGGTCGCTGCAGGTATGTTTTCGTACAGTTTAAACGCAAGTACGTCGGAAGGGCCCATTACCAGTAGCTTCGCGGCCTCGGCGGGAGAATGTTTTGAATCTGGTGGCGATGACGACGACGATCCAGTATTTTTCGGTGAAACCGTGGTGGATGAAGATGATGACGACGAAGTATTAGTTAAAGTTGATTGCGGAGCCTTCTAAGTACTGCTTAGTGAGCAACGTATTGATAAGACTTTATTGATAAGACGTTGTTGGTAACAAAAGGGAGTCTCTGGTACTCTTTGCCTAGTGCATTAAACGAGAGACTCCCATGAAATTGACCACTTTGCCCGTTATTTTACCTATTTGCCTCAGCGGTATCCTCACCGCACCGCTCGTACAAGCAGAATCCACGATTACGGTTCTCCATACCAACGACTTTCACTCGCGTGTCGAACCTGTGAGTAAGTACGACAGTGCGTGCTCTCCTGAAGACAACACTGAAGGAAAATGCTTTGGTGGTTACGCTAGGTTGGTCACAGCCGTTGCTGATGCGCGTAAGCGTAACCCTGGTGCCATTCTTGTTGATGGTGGTGATCAATTCCAAGGCTCATTGTTTTATACCTACTACAAAGGTAAGACTGCTGCCGAAATGATGAACACCCTTAAGTACGACGGCATGACCGTTGGTAATCACGAATTTGATGATGGGCCAACCGTGCTACGCGGTTTTATGGATAGTGTTAGTTTCCCGGTGCTGATGTCCAATGCTGATGTAAGCAAAGAGCCTACGCTAGAAGGTGTGCTTAAAAAGTCTACCGTGATAGAAAAAGACGGGCTCAAAATCGGTTTAATTGGTTTGACCCCAGAAGATACGAATGAGCTGGCCAGTCCTGGTAAGAACATCACGTTTAGTGATCCGGTTGCTGCTGTACAAGCTGAAGTAGATGCGCTGGCAGAGCGTGGCATAAACAAAATTATAGTGCTGTCACATTCGGGTTACGGCGTTGATTTAGAGGTTGCGTCGAAGGTTAAGGGCGTTGATGTTATTGTTGGTGGTCACTCTAATACCTTGCTTTCAAACACTAACGAGAAAGCAAAAGGGCCGTATCCAACGATGGTGGGTGATACCGCCGTTGTGCAAGCCTATGCATACGGAAAATACCTGGGCGAGTTGTCAGTCACGTTTGACGATGATGGCAAAGTTACCAACGCCACAGGTGAGCCTCTTCTGATTGATGGGCAGGTTGCCGAAGATGCCACCATTGTTGCGCGTGTATCCGAACTTGCTAAGCCACTTGATGAGATACGTAACAAAGTAGTTGCCAAGACGGCAGCGGTAATTGAGGGTAATCGTGACGTTTGCCGAGTGCAGGAATGCCAAATGGGTAACTTGGTAGCAGATGCAATGCTCGCTCGTGTTGCTGATCAGGGCATAGATTTGGCCATCATGAATTCAGGTGGTATTCGAGCATCGATCGATGCAGGTGATGTGACAATGGGCGAAGTGTTATCGGTGCTACCGTTTCAAAATACATTGGCTACTTTTGAAATAAGTGGTGCTGGCGTGCTTGATGCGCTGGAAAATGGTGTAAGCCAAGTAGAAGAAGTTAAAGGTCGGTTCCCGCAGGTAGCAGGCATTACATTTAAGTGGGATGCATCAATTGCCCCTGGCGAAGGGCGTATTACTGAAGTCATGATGAAAGATGGCGATGATTGGAAGCCACTGGACCCTGCTGCCACTTACGGAGTAGTGACTAACAACTACGTGCGTGGAGGAGGCGATGGCTATAAGATGTTTGCAAGCGACACCACCAATGTATACGACTTCGGCCCCAACCTTGAAGATGTTCTGGCGGATTATCTAGCTAGTGGAGAGCCTTATACGCCACTGCTAGACGGCCGCATTAGCCAGTTTCAATAACAGTTTGTCATCCCCGCACTTTGTCATCCTCGCGAAAACTTCGCGGGGATGACAGAGAGCTTGATTGATTCGCTGACTCAATAGATAACTTACCGTCTGATCTGCTCGGGCAGTAGGCCATGTGGGCTAAAGCGTAATACCGATAACAAAATCACGCCCATAAAGATTAAGCGCATGTGCGCAGCACTGTCAATCAGGTGCAGCCTTAATGCATTGTCTGCCGCCATACCCGACGTGACAAAGCCGATAAACCATTGGCCTAGCGGTTCGGCTTCTACCCAGAAAAACCAAATTATAAACGCGCCTAGCACTGAGCCCAGGTTGTTGCCCGAGCCACCAACAATCACCATTACCCACACTAAAAAAGTGTAGCGAAGCGGTTGGTAGGAGCCGGGTGTAAATTGCCCGTCGAGTGTGGTCATCATCGCGCCAGCAATACCCACTACGGCAGAACCCAAAACAAACACTTGTAAGTGACGCTTGGTGACATTTTTACCCATAGCATTGGCGGCATCTTCGTTGTCGCGAATACCGCGCATCATGCGACCCCAAGGTGCTTTTTGCGCTCGATGGGCAAGCCACAATAGTAAACACAGCACAACCACAAACAAGCCTGTGTAGCAAAGCTTTACGAACAAGCTCGAGCTTTCAATAACCATTTGCTGCAACGCTGATTGTCTCGCTAGCGCATCACTTGGTAGCGAACTGCCACCGAGTTTTTCAACTAGGTCATGAAACCACGGGCTGCTCTGCAAATCGACTTCATACGGTACCGGGCGAGGAAGGCCAGATACGTTTTTAACGCCTCGCGTTAGCCAGTCTTCGTTCTTAATCACCGCAATGATTATTTCAGATATACCCAGTGTTGCGATCGCGAGATAATCCGAGCGCAGCCCTAGTGCGATTTTGCCGATTAGCCAAGCAGCGCCTGCAGCAAATACACCGCCAACAAACCAAGAGAACATGATCGGCAAGCCCAGGCCGCCTAAAAATCCAGTTTGAGCAGGTTGAAATTTTTCGATCGCGAGAACGGAGGGTGCATATTGCCAACGGATGATAATGAGCCCCACGATAATCATGAGAAACAGTAACCACGAGCGGCCGCGGCTTTTGGGTAATTTATTATGGACGAATACCATAGCAGCAATGGTTGCAAGTGCTAAAACCAACGAGAAGAGAATACCTACACCACCGGCTTGCCAAGCACCGGCTACGGGGCTAACTGACACAAGCACAGCAGCTACACCCCCAAGTGCTGTGAAGCCCATGATACCGACGTTGAATAAACCAGCGTAACCCCACTGGATGTTAACGCCTAAAGCCATGACAGCCGATACCAGGCACATATTGGTTATCGCTAGCGCTAATGACCACGACTGCAGCACGCCAACGGCTGCGAGCATGGCGGCCATAATGGCAAACGTAAGAACGGTTTTAAGGTTAGCGCCCATTAGATTGACTTCCCGCGTAATAGGCCAGTGGGTCGCCAAATAAGCACGGCCACCAGTATCATGAATGAGACAGCAAACTTATAGTCAGTTGATAATAGTTGCATCAGCCCATCGGGTTCGTACTGTTCGGGCAGTAGGTAGATCAAGAATTTTCGATAAGCGTAAGTCACTGCGATTTCAGAAAACGCAATAATAAAACCACCCAGTACTGCACCTACGGGGTTACCAATCCCACCGACAATGGCGGCAGCAAACATGGGTAGTAATAGTTGAAAGTAGGTGAAGGGTTTGAAACTTTTATCTAAACCATACAGCACTCCGGCGATGGCGATCAGCGTCCCCACAATCACCCAAGTGATAAACACTACCCGTTGTGGGTTGATACCCGAAAGTAGGGCGAGATCTTCGTTATCAGAATAGGCACGCATTGACTTACCTGTTTTGGTACGTTGCAAAAACCAGAATAACAATGCCATAGCGATTATCGCGATAACAAACGTTAGGCCTTGCGTCATCTTAATAGACAAGCCCTCGCTCAGACCGTACATGCGTTTAAACTCCCGCGCCTTGATGATAAAACGCTGTCCATCAGAGAATGCTCTATCACCTGGCCCGATGATAAATCGCACCAGGCCGTTAGTTATGAACATCACGCCCACTGATGCGATAACAAACATGACGGGTGTGCTTTTTTGCTGCCGGTAATGTTGGTAGACGAGCTTGTCCATAATGAGACAAAGCAAAATCGCAGCGATTATGCCTAATGGTAAAGCGAGTAGAGCGGTAGGCAGAGGGCCAAGGCTGATGCCTTTGGATTGCAGCCACGTAGTGCCCAGTATGGTAAACATGGCACCAAACGCCATTGAATCACCGTGCGCAAAATTAGAAAATCTCAACACTGCGTAAACCAATGTTATGCCTAACGCACCGAGTGCTAACTGTGAGCCGTAAGCAAGGCCGGGAACCAGTATGTAGTTACTGATTATAACTAGCGCATTTAGAATATCGTTAGACACGCTGCTACCCTCCTAGAAAAGTTTTGCGCACTTCAGTATCAGCTAAGAGAGCTTCGCCAGTATCGGTAAAGCGATTCTCGCCACTAACCAGCACATATCCAGTGTCGGCAATTTCCAGAGCCTGCTTGGCATTTTGTTCAACCATTAATACTGCAATGCCGGTATTGCGCACCTCGATGATGCGATCAAACAGTTCGTCCATAACCAAAGGGGAAACACCCGCGGTGGGTTCATCCAACATAAGTAATGTAGGCTCTGTCATTAATGCTCTGCCCACTGCCACTTGTTGTCGCTGCCCGCCAGAGAGTTCGCCTGCAGCTTGTTTGCGTTTTTCGTACAAGATGGGGAACAGTGAGTAGATTTGATCTCGCGTATTGTTGATATCGTCTTCGCGAATGAAGCCACCCATCTCTAAGTTTTCTTCAACGCTTAAGCTAACAAACACATTGCTGGTTTGCGGCACAAATGCCATACCTTGCGCCACTCTATCTTGAGGGCTGAGCTTTTCGATGTTTTTGTCATCGAGTGAGATACTGCCAGACTCTAGTGGCAGCATGCCAAAGATAGCCTTCATCGCAGTTGACTTGCCAGCGCCATTAGGACCAACGATAACGGCGATCTCGCCGCGATCAACGGCAATACTGCATTCGTTCAGGATGCGGGTTTTCCCATATCCCGCAATCATGGCTTCGGCTTTTAACAGAGTCATGTTTTTGTTCTGCTGTTTTTGCGACCAGCGCCTAAGTAGGCTTCAATCACTTTTTCATCTTGCTGCACAGCCGCCGCACTGCCTTGTGCAAGCACAGCTCCCTCAGCCATCACAATCACTGGGTCACAGAGCCTGCTGATAAATGCCATATCGTGTTCAATCATGCAGAAGGTGTAGCCGCGTTCCCTGTTAAGCCTAACAATGGCGTCACCGATGGTGTTAAGTAAGGTGCGGTTAACACCTGCACCCACTTCATCTAGAAACACGATCTTAGCGTCTACCATCATGGTGCGGCCAAGTTCGAGTAATTTTTTCTGGCCGCCAGAAAGATTTCCAGCCAGTTCATCCGCTACATGCGCAAGATTTAAAAAATCGATAATGTCGTCTGCGCGTTCAAGCAATTGTTTTTCTCGTTCAACAAAATTGCGTGGTTTAAAGCAGGCCGTCCATAAGCTTTCGCCAGGCTGCTCACCGGGGACCAGCATTAGGTTGTCCCGTACCGTTAGGCTGCCAAATTCGTGAGCTATCTGAAAAGTGCGAAGTAGGCCCTTATGAAATAATTCATGAGGTGGTAAGCCGGTTATGTCTTCATCATCTAGAAATACCGATCCAGCGCTAGGAGGGAAGGCGCCAGCGATACAATTAAATAACGTGGTTTTACCGGCGCCGTTGGGGCCGATGAGCCCGGTAATCGAGCCTGTTTCGATGGTGACGCTAACGTCATTAACGGCAACAATCCCGCCAAAGCGTTTCACCAGATTTTCTACGCGAATCATGCAGGCTGCTTAAGACAATTTGCCGCGTATTATGCTTGATAAGCGTACGAAATGGGAAGATTCTGCCCCATTTCGGGGCATTGGCTTGCAAGAGTGTGGTTTGTGTGCGATAAACAGGGCGCGTCACCTATTTAATCGAGGATACTATGAAGAAAATCATCGTCTTACTGGGCTTTTCGTTTTTCGCATTTGCAGGCACGGCCTCAGCGGCTGGTTGCCACTACGACTTGGCTAAGTCACAAGATGCCGTTCCGCTGGCTAAAAGTGAAAACCCCACTGATCCTAAATTGCTAGCATTGCTCAAAAAGAAAGAAGCTGAATCACAAGCGCAAGACGCTGCTCAGCCAATCTTTAATTAAGGATGACATACAAGCAGGCTTGAACTAGCAGATTGATTGAAAACGTTTGAATCCAAGCTGCGTAACAGGCATTCTTTAAAAAACATCAGTACCTGATGCGTTTTACAATTTTTCGGTGGCGCTCTCTGCGCCACCTACCGCCTTAAGATTTTCCTTTCCAATAATTCCAAGTTGTATCTTTATCAATCAATTTTTTGTCTTGTGTCTTTATTAATCAGCTTTTAGCTTGTTTTGTTTAGTTGTTAATCAACTTTGCTTTTTAGTGCGTGTTAACAATGTTTATTTTTGTAAAAATCGAAAAACGGACTAAAATGGAATTAGTCCAATGAGTACCTTAAGTATTTTCATTGTAGATTTCAGTATACCGATGGCCTCGGTATACAGCTGGTAAGGAGATCTTTTTGAATGGTTGCGCTTAAATCCCCCATAGCCAGCTTTGCGCCGGTGACGGCACTGCCCCCGGTTAAGATACGTCTCCGTGCCCTCTTGCGTGACATAAAATTTAGCTTTGTGCGTCGATACAGAGCATTTAAATTTAGCGGTCAGGGAGTTGAGTGTAACTTGTGTGGAAAGGAGTTCGGCACATTTATGCCGACCGGCGTTGCGGCACCAGTGCTAGAAGAAAACTCTGTTGTCGGTGGCGGCTATCGCGAAAACGCACGCTGCCCATGGTGTGAATCTGTTGAACGAACGCGCCTGATATTGCACTATCTTACTGACGAGGCAAAATTGTTTTCAGGGAAGCGATTTAAAGTGCTGCATGTCGCTCCTGAAATTCGTATGGTTCCTCTGATTCGTAAGTTCCCGTTTGTGGATTTATTAACTGTTGATTTGTATCGACCTTACGTCGATGAATGCATGGATATATTAAACATTCAAAAACCCGACGATTCTTTCGACGTCATTTTGTGTAGCCATGTGCTAGAGCATGTGGACGATGACCTAGTCGCTATGCGAGAAATAAAACGTGTGCTAAAGCCTGGTGGTTTTGCAATTGTGCAAGTGCCAATTTCATTCACTAATCCCAAGACGCTGGAAGACAGTGCGGTTCTTACTGAGTCTGAACGGCTCGAAAAATTTGGCCAGATCGACCATGTCAGGCTATATGGGCAAGATTATTTCGATCGACTTGAATCAGCAGGTTTTTCTGTTGAGAAGTATCTGCCTGTAAG
>CALGND010000098.1 GCA_937958675.1 uncultured Granulosicoccaceae bacterium | reverse complement strand
TCTCTGGCCAACCAACCCTGGCTGGGCGCCCCCGACGCTCCAGATACCGGGCAACGCGTTCACTGATCGTGGCTACCAACGCGTTGAGCTCTTTGCTCGTGGGAGCATTGACCCGATTAAATCTCAGACCTCCATTGCTCTTTCGCGAAAAGACAACTTAACTTCTGATTTTCTCACTATACGATCATAACTTGACATGAAGTACCTACCTCATTTAGGTTAAGCCAGCTTGGGCGGTAAAAACAATCAAAAAAATAAAAAATCCAACCACTGCGAGCACGAACACCAGAAACATTCAGTCGCTAAACAGCTGTAAAGCAATTCACTAATTAATTCGGAGAAATGCGGGGTGAAGATTGGATTTTGTATGTTGCTGTGGACAACATCGGTAGGAGAGGAACATCGTTCTTTATTAACGGACTTAAAGAAAACAGGCTATGACGGCGTAGAGATCCCCGTCTTTGATGGCAGTCCAGATGATTACGCGTCTATTGGAAAACTCCTTGATGAACTGGAGCTTGATCGCACGGCTATTTCAGTCATTCCGAGTTTGGATAAAAATCCGTTGTCCTCCGATCCAAAAGAACGCCAAGAAGCCGTTCGTTATTTAAATTGGGTTGTTGACTGTGCTGCAGCGTTGGGTGCAACGTGCGTTGCTGGTCCTTTACACCAAACGCTCGGTGAATTTAGCGGAGCTGCCACAACACAGGAAGAGTTTGATCGTGCGCTTGAAGTGCACAACACGGTAGGTGATTACGCTCGCAACGCAAACGTCACCATTGCATTAGAAGCGGTGAATCGTTTTGAAAGTTACTTTGCAACCACCATGGAACAAATCGACAGCTACGTTGAGTCTCTTGCTCATCCAAATATCAAAACAATGTATGACACCTTTCATGCAAACATAGAAGAAACGGATCCGGTTGTAGCCTATACCCAGCACAGTAAAAACGTTACGCATGTGCATATTTCTGAAAATGACAGAGGTGTTCCGGGTCGCGGTCACGTTCCTTGGAAAGACACTTTCAAGGCATTAAAAACCTCTGGCTACGATAACTGGTTGACGGTGGAAGCGTTCGGACGGGGGCTCCCTGAGTTAGCGGCAGCAACCCGAGTATGGCGAGATTTCGCTGAAAGCCCAGAGGCTGTGTACAAAGAAGGGTTCCAAACCATCCGTAACGGTTGGGATTCAATTTAGAGTTATAGAAGGCGCTGCAGACATATGCGGACGAATATTTTCTTGACTTGATGTGGTTACAACCGATTGTTGCCATGTGGCGGTTCAGTAAAAGCAATGGCATCACCGAAGGCTTCCACACGAAAATGGAAATGCTATCCAGACGAGCTTATGGGTTTAGAAATTTTGAGAATTACAGGCTAAGAGTACTTGCCCATTGTGGATGGGATGGTATTGTTAATAGGGTCTAATGAATGCCCGTCCCCCGTTAATTGGGTAGAGCCTGTTGGCAACGATAACTGAATTGGGAAACACGTTCCTGCGGGAGTGTTTTTTACATTAGACCGGTAGCATCGAGATTGATGCAATAGGGCTTGGCAAGGGGAAAAATGGTGGCTACACCTAGATTCGAACTAGGGACCCCAACATTATGAGTGTTGTGCTCTAACCAACTGAGCTATGTAGCCTTTGAGACAAGCCGCTAATTTTGGCTAGTATTGGGCGTCGTGTCAAGCAGTTGAGGGCAATTGGGCTGCTCTCACCACGGAAGTTGGTCGATATCGACATTGCCACCAGTCAAGATGAGGCCTACTCGCTGATTTTTGAAGGCTTCGGGGTATTTCAACACTGCCGCAAGCACGACGGCGGAGCTGGGTTCTACCACCATTTTGAGCCGTTGCCAGATTAATCTAGTGGCATTCACTATCTCTTGTTCTTCGACCGTGACGATGTCGCTGACATTATCTCGGATGCACGGCCAAGTGAGGCTGCCCAGGTTAGTTTTTAGGCCATCGGCAACCGTAGTTGGGCTGGGTAGTTCGATAAGCTTACCCGCTTGGAATGATTGGTAAGCATCGTCGGCGGCTTTGGGCTCTGCTGCGATGATGCGCGTGTCGGGTGATAACGCCATGGTGCTGATGCAGCTACCGGATGTGATTCCACCTCCGCCAACGGGTGTAACAAGAATATCAAGCTCGGGCACTTGTTCATGAAATTCAGCAGCGCATGTTGCCTGCCCTGCGATGACCAATGGGTCGTTGTAGGGATGCACGAAAGTTGCCTTAGTTTTAGCTTGTATTGCTTGCATCGTCGATTCGCGCGCGTCAAGTGTTGGCGTGCACTCTATCAACTCGCCACCATAGCTTTTTACCGAATCTTTTTTCGATTTCAGAGAATCGCTGGGCATGATCACAGTGGCCTTTGTGCGGCATTGCGCAGCAGCATAACTTAGCGCCATAGCGTGATTGCCAGAAGAATGTGTGATGACACCGTTTCTTAGCTGTTGCCTCGCTAATGAAAAAATGGCGTTGCATGCACCGCGAGCCTTGAATGCACCTGTCTTTTGTAAGTTCTCGCATTTGAAGAAAAGCTCACAGCCGGCTAATGCTGATAGCTGCGCTGAACTATGTATGGGAGTGACATGGACTAAGGGTGCTATTCGCGCCTGTGCTTGTTTGACGTCGTCGAAGTTGGGTAGTGCTGGCGTGCTGGTCATATGCCTTCCACTGAGCTTGGGTCCCCGCCAACGCGAGGACGACATTGAAGCCTAATGCATCCTAAACAAAGGTACAATCGCCTAGCCCTTTTGAGCCCCGTCGATGGACCACATCCCTACCGCAAAGCAATCACCTACGCTCTCAGACTACGCTTGGCTTTTTGGCTTAGCGCTGATGTTCGGCTCTAGCTTTACCTTTACGAGTATAGCAGTGCAGGAAATCCCTCCAATCACACTAGCGGCCTTGCGCGTAGTGATTGCTATGGTGATCTTATTAATGGTGATGAAATTCTATGGTCAAATCCTGCCAATTGGCAAACGAGTTTGGGGGTTTGTATTTGCCTCTGCCTTTTTTGGCAATGTACTGCCGTTTTCGTTAATTGGTTGGGGGCAGTTAAAAGTAGACGCCGGATTGGCGGCAATCTTTATGGCTATCATGCCTCTAGTGACGATAATGCTTGCGCAGTTTTACACAAAAGACGAACGCCTTAATCGCTACAAGGTGATGGGTGTTGTACTCGGGCTGATAGGTGTAGCAGTGTTAATCGGTATCGATGCATTGAGTGCAGTTGGCGATGAAACACTGAGGCAACTCGCAATCGTGCTTGCAGCCACTTGCTATGCAGTAAACGCCATTATTACCAAAGAGCTAGTCGGCCATCCGCGAAAATCAATCATGGCAGCACTGATGGTGGCAGCAGCCATTATATTTGTACCCTTAGTATTGATTGAACAACCTTGGTCGATAAGGCCATCAGCCGCTGCTAATTTATCGTTACTCGTGCTTGCGGTGGGGCCAACCGCACTAGGCACATTAATGATACTCGTTATTATTGACCGTCAAGGCGCATCGTTCTTTGGGCAAATTAATTTTTTAATTCCCATATTTGGCGTGATCTTCGGTGTGCTGTTTTTGGGGGAGAGATTATCCGCCAATGCTTGGCTGGCAATGGCGCTAATCTTATTTGGCGTGGCGCTATCTAGGCGGGGAAACCAGCGTTAAACATTAAAGCGGAAATGCACCACGTCGCCTTCTTGCATTAAGTACTCTTTACCTTCTAAGCGCCATTTGCCAGCATCCTTGGCACCGCTTTCTCCATTGTTGGTAACGTAATCATCATAGCCAACAACTTCAGCGCGAATAAAACCTTTTTCAAAGTCTGTGTGGATACGCCCAGCTCCCTGTGGAGCGGTTGAGCCCTCACGCACCGTCCATGCCCGGACTTCTTTTTCACCGGCAGTGAAAAACGTTTGCAATCCCAGTAGCGTATAACCGGCGCGGATAACTCGGTTAAGTCCAGGCTCCGTTAAATTCATTTCAGACAAGAAGTCTTGTTTCTCATCATCTTCTAACTGCACGATTTCAGATTCTATTGCGGCACATACCGGTACTACCTGCGCACCTTCGCTACCGGCTTTTTCGATCAAGTTGTCGAGCATTGGGTTGTTCTCAAAACCTTCTTCATCAACGTTAGCGATGTATACCATTGGCTTTATCGTTAGAAGATGATAGTGCTTTGACCATGCTTGCTCTTGCTCGTTTTGTTCAATGGTACGTGCAGGCTTACCTTCACCCAATGCCGCAGCCAGTGTTTCCATAAATGCTTTTTCTGCAATCGCTTCTTTGTTGGATGACTTAGCCATCTTGGCAATACGCTGAATGGCTTTATCCATCGTTTCCATATCCGCTAACAGCAACTCAGTGTTGATCGTGTCGGCATCATCAACAGGGTCAACTTTGCCGCTTACGTGAATAACATCATCATTAGCAAAGCAGCGCACCACGTGAGCAATAGCATCAGTTTCGCGGATGTTAGCCAAAAACTTATTGCCTAGACCTTCGCCTTTGGATGCGCCTTCCACTAAACCTGCGATATCTACAAATTCCATCGTGGTAGGCAATATGCGTTCAGGGCTAACTATTTCAGCTAGTGCATCAAGCCTTGGGTCAGGCACAGGCACAATGCCGACGTTTGGCTCAATCGTGCAAAAGGGATAGTTCTCGGCCGCAATCTCAGCTTTGGTCAAGGCATTGAACAGTGTAGATTTTCCAACATTCGGCATACCAACGATGGCGCATTTAAAACCCATTTTTTCTATCCATTACTGATCTTCGGTTTGTGGCTGTGCAATGCTTTGGTTGCAACGTTTATATCGCCATCAATGATTGTTTTGGCTTCACGTAGTGACACATCCAAGGCCTCGTCGATTAGGCTTTGGTCGTCACTGGACGCTCTTTTAAGCACGTAGCCTGATACTGCATTTTTGTTTCCCGGGTGGCCAATGCCTATGCGCAAACGCCAAAAATCACGCTGCCCCGTTTTTGCAAATATATCGCGTAATCCGTTATGCCCGCCATGACCACCGCCTTTCTTTATCTTGACCAAACCCGGTGGTAAGTCCAGTTCATCGTGCGCTACCAGAATTTTTTCTGGTTCGATTTTATAAAACCGGCTTATCGCAGCATAGCCCTGGCCACTATTGTTCATGTAGTTGTATGGCTTGAGCAAATATACTGCTCGGCCCTCCACCGTTGCCTTCGCAAGCATCGAGTGTGATTTTTTATCTGGGCTAAAAGTAGCACCTAACATTGAGGCAAGCTGATCAACAAACCAGAAACCAGCATTGTGACGCGTCTGCTCGTATTCACTATCTGGATTGCCCAGACCAACTATGAGTTCGAACTTAATGGAGTCACCCGGCACAGTTTGAATTCCGCGTTAGGTTTATAAGATTGATAGTGCAACAGCCTCGCAAATGCAAGGCTGCTGCAAACAACTGAAGTTACTCTTTAGAATCGTCGCCGTCTGCTTTTTCAGCATCCGGATCAGGAGCTTGACCGTCTTCAGTCACTGGCGCTTCTGGTGCTTCGTCTTCAATTACTTCAACACGCTGAGCGATAACGGTTGCGATAGCACGATCAGAATCATCGCCCTTCTCAACCAAATCAACGATACGAACATCTTCTGGCATCACGATGTCAGACAGGTGAACAGAATCACCAATGCTTAACTGCGACATATCGATCTCGAGGAACTCAGGAATATTACGTGGCAAACATGCCACAGTAATTTCCGATTCGTTGTGGGTGATCATGCCGTTTTCTTGCTTAACACCTGGGCAGTTTTCTTCGCCAAGGAAGTGAACCGATACGGTTACTTGTAGCTCTGCACCTGCAACAACACGCTGGAAGTCCATATGCAAGATTTGCTGTCGAAATGGATGGCGTTGAACATCACGCAGTAGTACTCGAGAGGCTTCTCCGCCATCGATACTGAGCATCAGCAGCTGCGAGTAGAACGCATCCGAGCTGAGGTGCTTGGTGACTTCATTGTGTTTCAGCGATATAGGCGCTGGGGCTTCATCCGCACCATAAAGTATGGCTGGAACTAAATTTTCACGACGCAGTCGGCGGCTCGCACCTTTACCAAATTCGCTGCGTGACGTGGCTAGAACGTTAATATCGTCTGACATGTCAGGTCTCCGTTGATCAAATGCACCTGAATTGGCGCATTCATACTCAGCCCGCGACCAGGCTGAGCCGCGGAATTATAACAGAGACTGAGTTAGAATCTTGTGTTCCATGGAGATTAATCCATGTATACCGAGCTAACAGATTCGTCTTCATGGATACGGCGAATAGTCTCGCCGAGCAGATCAGCTACCGATAACTGGCGGATTTTGCCGCACTGTTGGCCGCCATCAGACAAAGGAATGGTGTCTGTTACGACGAGTTCATCGAGCTCTGAGCCATTAATGTTGTCGATTGCTGGCCCGGATAGCACTGGGTGGGTGGCTAAGGCCACTACCTTCTTGGCACCGTGCTGCTTAAGCGCTTCTGCAGCTTTGCACAAGGTGCCAGCTGTATCGACCATATCGTCGATAATCACACATGTTCGGTTGTTAACATCACCGATAATGTGCATTACCTGAGCTTCATTAGCTTGTGGGCGACGCTTATCGATAATGGCTAGATCACTGTCGTCCAGCTGCTTGGCCACAGCACGAGCACGCACTACGCCGCCAACATCCGGAGACACCACGATCAAATCAGAGTACTTTGCCCGCCAAATGTCGAGCAGCAATAATGGGGATGCATAAACGTTATCCACCGGGATATCGAAAAAGCCTTGAATTTGTTCGGCATGCACATCAACTGTAAGCACACGGTCGACCCCTGCCACGCTAAGCATATTAGCTACCAGCTTGGCGGTTATTGGCACACGAGCTGAGCGCACACGCCTGTCTTGGCGAGCATAGCCATAATATGGGATAACGGCTGTGATTCGATCAGCGGAGGCGCGACGCATTGCATCGACCATCACCAACAGATCCATAAGGTTATCGTTGGTGGGTGCGCAAACCGGCTGAATAAGAAATACATCGCCGCCGCGCACGTTTTCCTGAATCTCCACGGCGGTTTCACCGTCGCTGAATCGGAAAAGGGATATTTTACCAATGGGGGTATGCAAATACGCGGCGATATTTTGCGTAAGCGTTGGGTTGGCGTTGCCGCCGAAGATCATCAATTTACGATCAGGCATCTGGAGCTGCATATTTTGTTAATGGCTGGGCCGGGAGGATTCGAACCTCCGAATGCCGGGATCAAAACCCGGTGCCTTAACCGCTTGGCGACGGCCCAATTAAAATGCAGCGTACAGTGTACGCTACCCTTGCGATTGCGTGGTGCAAATCATCCAGCAAAATCGTACAGAGGTGACGCGTTTCTGCCCTGAACAACATATCCTGTCATATCACTCGGGACTTTCTCAAACAACGCTTGGGCTTTGTCTTCCGTTTCAAAAGCCGTATAGACACAACTTCCAGTACCACTCATTTTAGCTCGTCGCTCGCGATTATTCACGGCTAAAAATTCAAATGCCTTACGCACTTGCGGATATCGTGCCATGGCGATAGATTCAAATACGTTAGTGCTTCGCCCATCCATGAAGTCGCGTATTGTGATCGGACTCGTATTGCGTGTCAATTCCGGAACATTAAACAATGCTTCTGTGGAGATCTGAACACCAGGGTTTACGATCAAATACCACGGCTCTACAGGCGCTACAGGCGTGAGCTTGTCGCCTATTCCTTCAGCCCAGCTGGATTGACCATAAACAAATACTGGAACATCAGCACTCACTGTTACACCAATTTCGGCCAACTCTTTAATACTCAAACCCATGCGCCAGAATTCGTTTAGCGCCACTAGCGTGGTTGCGGCATCAGAGCTGCCTCCGCCTAAGCCGCCGCCAGTAGGTATGTTCTTTGTTAACGTAATATTGATGCCTGAGCGGCCACCAGCATGTGACTGCAAGGCCCGCGCTGCTCGAACAACTAGGTTGTCCTCTGGGGGGACTTCGTCAAAATCTGATTTTAAGTGGATTTCGTTATCTTCACGCAGCTCAAACTGCAGCACGTCGCATAAGTTGACGAACTGATAAACCGTTTGCAAGGTGTGATAACCGTCGCTGCGGCGCCCTGTTATGTGCAGGAATAAATTAATCTTAGCCGGAGCTAACCAATTGGTAGTCAAGGTGCTGTTTTACCTGATTCTAATTCAACAATGCTGGTAGTTTACCGGCCGATTGCGCCAGAAGCCAACAATTAATAGTGGCCAATCGTCAACATCGCAAGATTTTGCCGTCATAATTGTTAGGTTATCTAGGCAACAATGGCGCGATCATCCCTTATTGTGTCGGTATAATCAATCGCTGGGAAGGGTTCGAAGGGGTTAGCTCAGCCGAATCCGCCTCTATTGATTTCCACTGATTGAGCACAATTCGTACATTATAAGGCCCACCTGTCGCAGTAATCAGTGCTGGGACTAGGGCATCTTGAAACAATTTTCTCTGACGAATGACCGCATTCCAGCGTGTGCCCGATAGATCCGTATAGCGTAGAGACTGCAACAGCCCAGCCTCATTGAATTTGGAAGAATCCGCATCCCCTGGTTGGCCTTTGAGCCACTGGGCAATCTGTGATACCGGCACCGGCACACTCAAATTCAAAGCCTGTTGCAAGGCGACACCAGGATCCGAGGACTTTGCAACCAACGCGTTTCCACGGGTGACCGTTGTGAGATTGTCCTGTTTATCTACTTTAAGCGAAGCCACACCCAACGGCGCTGTCAGATCGAAAGAGAAATCATCTGCGCGCTGTTGCCAACGCATACGCGCACTGATGTTTTCATCGTCTGTCCAAATGCCCAAGCCTCCGCTCACCTCGAAGTGCGTTAACGATGAAGAGCTCGTTGTGGGGCTCTGAGGGCTTTGTGACACCTTGGGGGTGGCGCATGACACGAGTGATGAAGCTAAAACTAAAAAAATTAAACCTCTCACTGAATGAAACGTTCCATGGCCTGTTTAAGCT
>CALGND010000097.1 GCA_937958675.1 uncultured Granulosicoccaceae bacterium | reverse complement strand
TGCGCTCCCATGCTGACAGTGGGCTTTGGGATATCTTCATTCCAGAATTACCAGAAGGCGCACTTTACAAATACGAAATTCTTGATAAACACAACACTAAGTTGCCTCTTAAAAACGACCCGTACGCGATGTACTTCGAGCAGCCACCAGGTAATGCATCAATAGTATTTGATTCGCGTTTTGCTTGGAGCGATGATGTATTTATCAAAGAAAAAAATGATCAAAACATACTTACCACACCGATCTCGATGTATGAGGTTCATACTTTGTCGTGGCGGCGTCAATCCGATGGAACGCCACTACCTTATCGCGAACTAGCTGATCAACTAGTACCGTATGTATTAAAGATGGGTTTTACCCATATCGAGTTGATGCCCATAACCGAACATCCGTTTACTGGATCTTGGGGATATCAACCGATCGGCTTGTTTGCTCCCACATCAAAACTTGGTAGCCCGGATGATTTTCGTTATTTGGTTAATAAATGCCACGAAAACGGTATCGGTGTTGTTATTGATTGGGTGCCCGCTCATTTCCCGACAGATGAACACGGATTGGGGCTGTTTGATGGTACACATCTTTACGAACATTCTGACCCTAGGCAGGGATTACACAAAGATTGGAAAACACTTATTTTTAACTACGATCGTCCTGAAGTTGCCAATTACCTAATCAGTAATGCACTTTACTGGATACGTGAATTCCACATTGACGGGCTTAGAGTCGATGCAGTGGCTTCGATGTTGTATCTGGACTATTCTCGGGAAGAGGGTGAATGGATACCTAACGAATTTGGTGGTAATGAGAATTTGGCAGCGATTCGATTTTTGAAAGAGCTTAATGTGCTCGTCCACGCTGAAGGCGGTATTACATTCGCCGAAGAATCGACATCGTTCCCAGGCGTTAGCCATCCGACGTTTTCCGGTGGTTTAGGTTTTACTTTCAAATGGAATATGGGTTGGATGCACGACACCTTGGAATACATGAGCCGAGACCCTATTTATCGCAAGCATCATCAAAACGATCTTACATTTGGCTTAGTCTATGCGTTTAGTGAGAATTTTCAATTACCGCTATCGCATGACGAAGTTGTTTACGGCAAAGGTTCGATGCTCACAAAGATGCCTGGTGATGAGTGGCGTAAGTTTGCCAATTTGCGAGCACTTTATGCTCACATGTTTGCCTACCCTGGAAAAAAGCTACTGTTTATGGGTTGTGAGTTCGCTCAATCGGAAGAATGGGATCATGACGGAAGCTTAAATTGGGATTGCCTCAACGACAACCGGCACTCGGGTATGCAGCAATTGGTAACTGATCTTAACGCTGTGTATAAAAATCATGATGCCTTGCACAGTACAGATTGCAGTTCTGAGGGCTTTGAGTGGATATCCTGTGATGACGCTGAACATAGCGTATTCGCTTTTAATCGATTCAATAGTGATAAAGATAAAGAACTGACCATAGTATGCAATTTAACACCAGAGCCACTCTATGATTATAGAGTCGGTGTTAATCATAGTGGGCAATGGATTGAATTACTTAACACGGACGCCACACAATATGGCGGCAATGGAATGGGGAATTTACATAAAATAGTAGCGAATGATATTTCTTGGAACAACCGCACTGCTTCTCTATCGCTTACTCTGCCTCCGCTGTCTGTTTTAATATTACAGCCTTTGGCGCAGAACGAAAATAATACGAAGCTTCTTGCTAATCATATACGCTCATAATTGATAACCAGTAGACAAATTACCGTTAACCGATTCTACTTCGTAGTTTTTATCATCCAAATCCAACTATTTGTTCTATTGCCACTTGTTGCAATGCGCCAGTAGGTTTAATCTTGTCAGTAAGTCGAAACTGCGAGCGGTCAGCGTTTTTTCGTTTACTCGTATTCAAAATCACCGTAATCATCGTTATGAAAACTCGTATTTTGCTTTCAATCGTTGCCTTAGTCGTTATTGGTGGTGGGTTGATATTTCTCAAACTGGGGCAATTTCAATACATGGGGGAAGTGGGTGCCGCTACGCAGCTTCCACCAACCGCCATTACCGCCGCAAGAGTAGAAAAGGCAGATTGGGAAACATCCATCGGTTCTATTGGCACTCTCGAGGCTGCTCAGGGGGTGACGATTACCGCTGATATCCCGGGGCGGGTCTCACGTTTATTCTTCGACGGCGGTGAGAGCGTCACTGCTGGCGATATTCTACTGGAGCAGGAAACTAGCGCCGAAACCGCTCAGCTAGATGCTGCCGAGTCAGATCTAGAACTTGCGCAAAACAATCTGGATAGAGTTTCGCGCCTATTTCGTAATAAAGTGGTGTCGCGTTCTGAGTTTGATTCGGCGCGTTCACAAGTTAGCGCAACACAAGCGCAGGTCGATAACATTACAGCCACATTAGCGAAAAAACGAATAATTGCTCCTTTCGATGGTCGACTCGGCTTGCGGCTTGCCAATGTTGGGCAAGATCTGTCGCAAGGCGTGCCAATTGTATCGTTACAAGCGATCGACTCCATGCGTGTGAATTTCTCGCTCCCTCAACAAGCGCTTTCACAGGTCAAGGCAGGATTGGCAGTTAGAGTGACAACTGATGCAGCTCCCGGAAGTGTATTTGAAGGTGAGATAACTGCGATCAACACAGAGATTGATGCAACGACACGAACTGTAAGAACACAAGCAACCTTAAACACTTCGAAGACAAGCCCCAACAACTTATTGCCTGGTATGTTTGCCAATGTCGAGGTTATTCTTCCTGTCGTTAAAAACGTGTTGATGGTGCCACTGACCGCAGTGAGTTTTGCAAGCTTTGGCGATTCTGTTTTTGTTATTGAAAACAATGACAATGATGAGCTAAGCGCACGCCAGCAGTTTGTTCAACTAGGCGAACGTAGAGGTGATTTCGTTGAGGTCACACAAGGTTTAGAAGAAGGGCAAATGGTAGCTAACGATGGTGTGTTCAAATTGCGTAATGGCGCAACAGTCAAGGTAAATGAAGCAGGATCAACTCCTAGCCTGACACCACAACCTGACAACGCCTGAGCACATCATGCATTTTACCGATATATTTGTTAAACGACCGGTTTTATCAATAGTTGTAAGCTTGCTTATTCTGATTGCAGGCATACAGGCAATTAGTAGTTTAAGTATTCGACAATATCCGCGTAACGACAATGCAGTCGTAACAATAAACACCGCCTATATTGGTGCCAGCGCTGAGCTGGTCAGGGGGTTTATCACAACACCTCTTGAGCGTGCTGTATCGGGTGCAGATGGAGTCGACTACGTTTCATCGGCTAGTCAACAAGGGTTATCAACGGTCAGTGTTCGACTCGAACTAAACTACGACCCGATCAAGGCCTTATCTGAAATTAGCTCAAAGGTCAATCAAGTGCGAGGTGATTTACCACCGGAGGCTGAAATACCGGTGATTAATGTCGAATCAGCTGACAGTCAGTTTGCCTCAGCTTACTTAAGTTTCACCTCGGATATTCTAAAACCCAATCAAGTTACGGATTTTCTAGCGCGTGTCGTACAGCCTCGCTTGGCCGCTCGAGACGGTGTACAGCGCGCAGAAGTGCTAGGTGGGCGTAACTTTGCTATGCGCATATGGTTGGACCCTAAGTTATTAGCTGCCTATAACATTACACCAGTACAGGTCAGACAAGCTTTACAGGCAAATAATTATTTAGCTGCCTTAGGCAAAACCAAAGGTGCACTAATTGAAGTAAACCTTGCCGCAAACACCGATTTATCGACAGTTGATGAATTCGAAAATTTGGTGGTCTACTCTAACGAAGGAGCGCTGATTCGAGTCAAAGACATTGGCACAGTTGAACTTGGCGCGGATGCCTATGATGTTGAGGTCCGTTATAGCGGACAAGATGCAATTTTTATGGGTATCTGGCCGCTTCCAAATGCTAATACTTTGGATGTTATTCAAGGCGTTCGAGATGAGCTAAAGGAAATACAAAGCGAATTGCCCACCGGAATGACTGCTGCAGTTGCTTATGACGCATCTGAATACATAGCGAGTTCTATTAGTGAAGTGGTGACAACACTGGTTGAAACATTGATCATTGTTATGTTGGTGATCTTCTTGTTTATGGGTTCATTGCGATCAGTTATCGTGCCGATTGTAGCCATACCCATATCGTTAATTGGCGCTGTTTTTCTAATGCAGATGTTTGGTTTTAGCGTTAACTTATTAACGCTTTTGGCTGTTGTGCTCTCCGTTGGACTTGTTGTCGATGATGCCATTGTTGTTGTAGAAAACGTTGAACGACACATTAGTGAAGGTAAATCGAGCTTACAAGCGGCGCTTTTGGGTGCACGGGAGCTCGTTGGTCCCGTTATCGCCATGACCGCTACACTGGTTGCTGTCTACCTGCCCATCGGTTTGCAGGGCGGGCTAACGGGTTCACTCTTTCGAGAATTCGCTTTTACATTAGCTGGAGCGGTAACAATTTCTGGCATTGTGGCTTTAACTTTATCTCCGATGATGTCGGCGAAACTACTTCGCGAAGGTGATGGCGAGAAAGGCTTCCAGAAAAAAGTTAATAACGTATTCAATAAGGTTCGTAATGGCTACTCAACACTTTTAAACGGCACCCTCAAGGCGAGGCCTGCCGTTTATATTTTCTGGATTATTATCTGTTTATTCTGTATTCCGATGTTCATGTTCTCCGCAAAGGAACTTGCTCCTACAGAGGATCAAGGCATTATATTTGGTATTGTTGATGGTTCTGGAAACGCTACTATCGATAGCGCTTCACGTCATGCCGCACAGGCGGATGAAGCTTTTCGTAGCATCGATGAAACAGAGTTCACTTTTCAGATCACCTTCCCATCTTCTGGTTTTGGTGGAATGGTATTAAAAGACTGGGATGAGCGCGATCGGTCCGTATTTGACATCAAACCCGAAATTGCGCAGAAGCTTAACGATATTCCAGGTATCAGTATGTTTCCAGTAACACCACCAGCCTTGCCCGGTGGGGGGCAATTTCCCGTCGAGTTTATATTGGCATCAACGGCAGAACCAGAAGAGATTCTTGGTTTCGCCCGCCAAATACAACTTAAAGCTATTCAATCAGGTTTGTTTGCTTTTCCACCCATCATAGATACCAAGATTGACAAAGCGCAGTCGGAGTTGATCTTTGATAGAGATCGAGTCGCTGATTTAGGATTAACCATGCAACAAGTTGGCGCTGATGTCGGTACTTTACTAGGCGGCGGCTTCGTGAACCGTTTTAATATTGATGGACGTAGCTATCGGGTTATTCCCCAAGCCTTGCGCACGCAACGGCTCAATCCTGATCAGCTTGATGAGCTCTATGTCACTGGTCCCAACGGTGAAATGGTACAGCTTGGCTCCATAGCATCAATCGAAAATAGTACCGTGCCACGTTCGTTAAACCGTTTTCAGCAACTGAATGCAGTAAAATTAAGTGGCGTAACGATTCGCACGCTGGATCAAGCGTTAACGTTTCTCGAAGACACTGCCGCAGAGATATTACCATCCGGGTATTCCTTGGATTACACCGGTGAATCTCGTCAACTGCGTTTGGAGGGTAATAAGTTTTTGCCAGCTTTTTCCTTGGCGGTCATACTAATTTATCTAACCTTGGCTGCTCAGTTCAATAGTTTTCGAGATCCGTTTGTTATTCTTGCAGGTTCAGTACCCCTAGCGATGTTTGGTGCACTGATATTCACCTTTCTAAAAATACCGAATCCAGAGCTTCCTTACTGGACTAATAGCTTTACAACCACGTTAAATATTTATTCACAAGTGGGCTTAGTGACATTAATTGGCCTCGTCGCCAAGAACGGTATTCTCGTAGTTGAATTTGCCAAGCAGATGCAACAGCAAGGCCTTAAAAAACTTGCTGCTATCAAGGCGGCATCTAATACGCGTTTTCGTCCGATTTTGATGACAACCTTCGCTACAGTGGCTGGCCATTTTCCCTTAACACTTGTAAGTGGTCCCGGAGCCGAGGCAAGAAACTCAATCGGCCTAGTGTTGGTTGGCGGTATGGCTATAGGGACTCTATTTACGCTATTTGTTATCCCATCAGTGTATATGTTAATCGCACGGGACCTAGGCGGAAAGCTCGATGAGCTGCCAAGATCAGTGGGTGAGGGCGACGACAAAATTCCACTTATGACAAAACCGGTTCGAGTACGTCAAAAAAGTAGTAGCCAGCCATTGTCTGGCAAGCAAAGGCCAAAACCTGTTTAGTTAAACTGCATTGTACGTGCCGCTAATCAAGCGGTTTTCTACAGCAGCTTATTTACGGCGGAGTTTTGTTACTGATTGATATAGTTTTCGAGCTGCGATATGACGTATTGCTGATCATCTACTAATGTTCTTACCAAGTCAGTCATAGATAAAACACCGATTAATTTGCCATCATCCATAACAGGTAAATGTCGAAAACTTTTTTCGGTCATTAGGGCCATGCAATCCTGAATAGTTTGTTCAGGTTCCACAAACACCACTCGTTTAGTCATTATTTCCCGCACTAAGGTTGTTTTGGATCCGCGATCAAGCAGTACGACTCTACGCGCGTAGTCACGTTCAGAAAGAACGCCACAGAGCTCATCATTGTCCACGACCATCAGAACGCCGATGCGTTTTTCAGCCATCAACTTTACCGCTTCAAACACAGAGACATCTGGTGTAATTGACCAAATGGTGGAGCCCTTATTAGCTAGTAGATCTTTGACCTTTTTCATAATGTTCCCATCGTTGTGACGCAATAATAACTACTACAGATGAACCACACGATTCGCCTGTGGTACAAGTGTGGTCGAGGGCGGTGTATATGCGATCGAGCGAGCCTACTTAGACACTTTAATAAAAATGGATACATTGTCAATACACGACTAAAGATATATGTTACATAGCCTTTTTGGGTAGATTGCACTAATAATGAGCCACTTGACTACTGATTGCTGGTGGAGCTGGTACCACTGTCTGCTCGCGCTTGAGAGTGTGTGGCACACTCAGCAACATGTTAAACCTTAGTATAAAATCGTGTGTAATATGAATACATACAAGCTGCCTTCCGAATTCGATCAGCTAGAACCAGTATTACTGCCGAAACAGACTACAGTCTTTAGCACAGGAGATAAATGCCAGTTATTTGTCTTTGTAGTATCGGGCATAATACGTGTCGATCTTGCGTCCGAATCAGGGAGCAATCTGCTGCTTTACCGTATTAAGCCAAATGACACTTGTGTACTAACCACTTCATGTTTAATGAGTGGTGATCAATATAGTGCTGAAGCGACTGTGGAAGAAGATGCAACTGTGCTCACAATGCCGGCAGCTCAATTCTTTGCATCAATTGAGCAATCTAATCAATTCCGTAAATTTGTATTTTCATCTTTTTCCCAACGTCTCACTGCATTAATGGCAAAAGTAGATGAAATCGCATTTCGCTCAATCGAGCATCGTTTGGCAAGTTCTCTTCTACATTATGGAAATGCCGAAAACACAGCAGTCATTACGCACGAGCTATTGGCAGCCGACATTGGTTCAGCTCGTGAAGTGGTTAGTCGTAAGCTTTCGCAATGGGATTCGGAGAATCTCATCACTAGGGGTCGAGGAGAGATCCATCTGCTCGCTATAGATCGACTGAAAGCCATAGCGAAGGATGGCCAACGCAGTTGATTAATGCCGTTAAGTAATAATGTCTAGCGAGCAAAACATAACAATTATGCCTGACTAATCAGGTTAGATGCTTCTTAATAGATCTAGGTCTGGTTTGATACCGCCCATACTGTGCCAACGGTTTGCACATTTTCTTCGCCAAAAGCTTCGTTGACTGCGCGAGTGACTCCTGGAAAATCTTTCGAATAGTCGTGTCCAGAAATAATAGGGATATTGCAGCCTTTAGCCCATTTTATATCGACGCTAACATCGACATAACGATGGGAGGCGTCTATAAAAACCATGGATGGGGTTTCCCCATTATATTGATGATAAAACTCCGTGTTGCTATTTCCATATAGCTCGGTGTTAGCGTTTTCGAAGAGGAAGTAAAGAATTCGATTGGTAAAAGCGCGATGAGTTTCATTTTCAAAACCAATAGGGTTCCAAGTAAAATCGTCGACTGTAATAAGCTTTTTTTCAGTCTTTTTCCAGTTGGCTATATGCTGAGTAGTAAATCCGAATAATGTGCCTATCTCTATTATTGGGCCTTCAACGGCATTAGCTTTAGTGACCAATTCCTCAAGAAAAACTAGTTCGTTTGGTAGAACGGTGCCAGAGAATGCTTTTCTAGGGTCCGCACAAAACTCCAAGAAGGTACGAATTTCTGATTCATAGCGAGATTCGGGGCTTGAAGTTTTACCAACTTGTTCATTTCTAAGCATAGTTTTCTATTTCTTGTTACTGTAAAACCAGATAAGTAGCATATCAAGCTGTTGGATGTATGTGATGCATAACCTGCTAATTAGTTCAGATTACGCACGTCGTTATTTCTGAATACACGACCACGCTTCACCTACAGAACGCTATTACCAAACTAGGCGCTAGCAATCGTGCTCATGCTGTGGCTCTTGCTCTATCGCAACGCTACATCTCTACGATAACTGCGACTGTTCTCTGATTCAGGTACTACAGTAGGCACTTCTAAATACCAGTCAAAATAGTTTTTTGCTAGTTTTTAGTAACTTTCTGCAATCAAAACCCTTTGTCATTCGTCTAAATCATATATAAGTCCAACAGTCTTACCCCGTTGGCCTCTTTAACTATATTCGACGAAATTCAAGGTAATACTCAGATGTCAAGATTGTGGCGATTAAGCTCATTGGCCGCGTGCATGCTTAGCGCTCTTACTATGTCACCTGCTGCAGTAGCGGAGCCGGTCATAGCGGGGGGGATAAAGGGCGAGCTCGCTGAACAGTTATTAGAGGCTTTTCAAAGCCTTGATGATAGCTACGAGCCTCGTACCGAGCACTTTGATGATAACGGTGATCCTCGTTACTTAAACCGGTTAGTGCGTGAAGCATCGCCTTACTTATTGCAGCACGCACACAACCCTGTCAATTGGTACCCCTGGGGCGCTGAAGCTTTTGAAGCGGCTAAAGCTCAAGATAAACCTATATTTCTCTCCATCGGTTACGCGACCTGTCATTGGTGTCATGTGATGGAAAGAGAAAGCTTTGAAAACGAAGCAATCGCTGAAATCCTTAATGAGAACTTCATCGCAATTAAGGTCGATCGTGAGCAGCGTCCGGATGTGGACTCAACCTACATGACAGCAGTCCAAATGTTAACCGGTGGTGGTGGCTGGCCCTTGTCTTCGTTTTTAAATCCAGGCTCTCAGCCATTCCACGGTGGCACCTATTTTCCACCGGATGTTTTCACTGATTTGCTTAATCGCGTTACGCAGGTGTGGGGCGATTCACGACAACAGTTGGATGAACAAGCGGAGCAAATTTCAGCAGCCTTGGCAACCGCTACCAACTTGTCAGACAAGGTTAGAGAGCTTGGCGACCGCGATATTATGACGGCATTGTCTCAATTAATGACTAGGCATGATTCTCAATACGGTGGTTTTGGCGGAGCACCGAAATTCCCTAGCGAACCTTCGCTTGTGTTCCTACTGGATCAAGCAAAGCGTACTGCCGACAAGGGAATACTTGATGCTGCTACCTTCACATTGCAACGAATAGCCGCAGGCGGAATTCACGATCAAGTGGGTGGGGGGTTTCATCGCTACGCTACCGACACTAATTGGTTAATACCACATTTTGAAAAAATGCTTTACAACCAAGCGGGTCTTTCTTCGGTCTATACAGATGCTTGGTTGTTAACAGGAGATCCTGAATACTTGCGAATCACACGTCGAACACTTGATTATGTGTTGCGCGAAATGACCTCGCCAGAAGGCATGTTTTACTCCGCTACTGATGCAGATTCAGGTGAGGGAGAAGGCGAGTTTTTTATCTGGACGCCAGATGAATTAAACAATACATTGTCTGCTGAAGATGCAGCGTTGGCGATAAAAGCGTGGAATGTTACCGAAGCCGGTAATTTTGAACATCGTAATATTTTGCATCACACCGGGCCTTTATCCGAATTGGCCGACAGTATGGATATGAGCCTTGACTCGCTAAGCCAGAAACTTGATGAGATCAGCGCAGTATTGCTTAGCGAACGACAGAAAAGAGAAGCGCCATTGCTCGACGACAAGGTGATTACCGCCTGGAACGGAATGATGATCAATGCCTTGGCCAAGGCTGGTGATGCTTTTGGTAATCAAGACTACATTGATGCTGCGCGCAAAGCGGCTGACCGATTAATTGTTGATAACCAAAGAGTGCAAGATGGCGAACAACGATTGTGGCGAGCTAAGTTCAATGGTAACTGGTCAGTCAATGCTGGGCAGGCAGACTACGCCTTTCTGGCAGAGGCGTTAGTGACATTGTTTGATGTTACGGGGGAATCGCGTTATTTAGACAAAGCCGAATCATTGATCGTCGCAATGAATAGTGATTTTCTGGATACAGAGATTGGTGGCTACTTTATGGGGAGCGCCATCGCTGGTGGGGCAGTATTGCCGACACGACCCAAAGACCTTTACGATAATGCATTCCCCTCCGGCAATGCCGCTGCGGCACGTACGCTAGTAAAACTGTGGCGCAGAACAGGAATTGAGACATACCGTGACACGGCACTGTCGCTGTTTGGTGCGTTCTCTGAAGCCATCGCACGCGCGCCATCTGGTTTTCCCTATTTGCTAACCGCCCTGAGTGAGATGCAAGATTCCGAAACTGGTGATCGCCAGTATGGGGCTAAAGGAAATGTTCTAGTAAAAGGCCAAATAAATAATGACTCTATAGAGGTTGCTGTCACGATAGCGGATGGCTGGCACATAAATGCCCATCAGCCTTTGCAAGATTACCTAATTGGTACCACGCTTCTTGATGCGCTCGCACGTCCTGTAGATGGTGCTGTCTACCCAGCAGAAAAAAGAGCAGTGTTGGGGTTTGAACGCTCAGAACTAGCACTGTATGACGAACAAATCTTAATAAGTGCGCCCATCCCTGAAAGCACATTGGCATCGATAGGAAAAACCATGCCGGTAGCGTTGAAGATTCAGGCGTGTAACGACAAGGTTTGCCTAGCCCCAGAGACGATAGTCTTGAACCTATCTACTGCAAAAGCATCCAATCTTTAGCGCTCCTTATAATCTGAACCAGAAACGCAAGTAAGCATGATTATCGAAGAAAAAGCGAAACGACGTTACTTAACGCATTGGTCGCTCGCAATGGCAGTGGTAATTCTGGCCACGTCCTTACCAGCAGTTTCGGATATTTTCGGTTTTGGCGGAAGCGATAAAGAAGTGCTTTCAGATCCTCTGCCGCAATCTACCTTTGTCATCAAGCCAAAAGCCGGGCTAGAGATATTAAGCTCAACAGGCGACAAACCGATTCTGGCACCAGAGCAAGCCTTTATTCCTAGCGCTACTGCGGATAACAACACGATCACCGTTAGCTGGCTTATCGAACCCGAGTACTATATGTATAAGGATAAGATGAAATTTAGTTTTGCTGACGAAGCTGCAACGATTACTAATGTCTCCTATAGCGAGTCAAAAATGCAAGCTGATGCATTTTTTGGCGATGTACCTGTTTTTCGTCATCAAGCATCTGCTACTTTAACCACTACAGACGCTAAAGCTGGGCTCGCAACGCTTGATATAAACTATCAAGGCTGTGCCGATATCGGTATTTGCTTTCCGCCTAAAGTCACTAGTTTGCCTGTCAAATTGATAAGCGCCACTAACTCAATGGTATCGAGTGCTGTTGCGTCAAGTGCTGTCGCCGGAGCTGTGACTGTAGCCGCTGCTGCTACCGCAAGCGAGACTCAAACTAACAGAGCGCCACAATCAGAACAGGATCGAATTAGAGGAAAACTATCTACAAGCAGTTTGTGGATTAATGCCGCGTCGTTCTTTGTGCTTGGTTTATTGCTCTCTTTTACGCCTTGTGTGTTCCCGATGATTCCAATCCTGTCCAGCTTAATTCTTGGCCAAGGCAAAGATATCTCCACGGGTAAGGCGTTTGGTCTATCACTTACTTATGTCCTGGCAATGGCGGTCACTTACACCTTGGTCGGCATCTTCATTGGCTTGTCTGGCTATAACTTACAAGCTTGGTTTCAAAACCCGTGGATTCTGTCTGTATTTGCTATGATCTTTGTGCTGCTCTCCTTGGCCATGTTTGGATTTTATGAGATACAAATGCCCGCAGCGATACAAACCAAACTCAATAATTTGTCAAACCGTCAGGAAGGGGGCACTTGGCTTAGCTGCGGCATCATGGGTGTGCTCTCGGCGCTCATAGTTGGCCCGTGCGTAACAGCACCATTGGTTGGTGCACTCATCTATATTGCTGAAACAGGGGATGCCACCGTTGGTGGAGTTGCGCTCTTCTCGATGAGCATGGGCATGGGCTTACCCTTGCTAATAATAGGCACATCTGCTGGAAAACTGATGCCTAAAGCCGGTGCTTGGATGGATATCACAAAGGTCTTGTTTGGATTGTCTATGTTGGCAATGGCCATCTGGATGTTATCTCGCTTTTTGCCAAGCAACATCACTGTAATGCTATCTGCCGTACTGGCTATTTTTGGTGGTGTATACCTTGCCACTACAATGCGCTTTGGTAGCAATATCCTTTGGCTTAGTCGGAGTTTGGGTTTTATGATCACGCTCTACGGCACAGCGCTTACCGTAGGTTTGTTATCAGGTCA
>CALGND010000096.1 GCA_937958675.1 uncultured Granulosicoccaceae bacterium | reverse complement strand
ACGCAGGAACGCACACATCAGCGGCGAGCGATGAAACACTTCGTGTGACGTTATTTCATCAATTGCAGAATTAATTTCTGTAGCGGTAGGTTGTGTAATCATTACTTTAGTGCCTCAGCTTCACGATTTGTTAAATGGCATTAACCAATTCTATGTGTCACTTTTAGCGGATTCTCGAGGGTAGGTAACCTCCACAGAGCGTGCTTATCTATACGAAAGTATGTATTTCCTATGCTATTAACTTGGAATTTTAGATTGGCCGCTTTAAACAATTACTTGTTTGGCCTTGAACGCCAGTCTCAAATTAGCAGCCTTGATGTCTGCTACTGCGTTTTATTATTTCAATTTTAGTATGATTTCAACCACTCACGGTACTAAGTAATTGCATTGCCGAGAAAACATCTTACCTCCTCAAGCAGTGCATTTATTGTGTTTACAATAACTATACTTTAGTATGTATTTAACCGACCTCATTCGGAATACACCGATGAGATAACTCGACCTTAACGAAATGCCTGTAGTGAAAAAAATATTGCTAGTGGATGACCACCTGCTTTTAGTGCAGGCGCTCCAATCTAGCTTGGCCATTGCTATGCCAGATTACGAATTTTTGAGTAGCGATAGCCTGAGCCAGGCACAAACACTTCTAAAACAAGACCCAACTATATCACTTGCGATTTTTGACTTCTATATGCCCGCAAGTGAGGGCATTGCTACTTATAAAACTTTAATTGAAGATCATAGCTCTATATCTATCGCATTGATGTCTGGCAGAGCCACTAAAAAAGAAATACTGGATTGCCTAAATATTGGGATAAGCGGTTTTATCGTTAAAAATATATCGATTAAGGATATGGCAGTTGCCGTTAAAAAAATGGTTGAAGGCGGTATGTACTTACCAGCAAAGCTATTCGATCAACCAGTAAGTGGTACAGCGACGCTGAGTTCCGGCGTAAGGCTGACTAACCGAGAAAGAGACACATTAATTTTGATCATCGATGGGTTAACAAATAAACAGATAGCGCGTCATTTAGGCGTAAGCGAAGTCACCATTAAAATGTATGCCAGCCGATTACTGACAAAATACAACGCAAAGAATCGAGTCGATTTAAGCAACAAAAGCCGCGACGACCTGCTTTTCACAACCAAGACCTAGCCGATTACATATCCCTTTCGTTTCTGTCAAACGTTAGATTTGAAATCGAAGAATTTAAGAATACACACCGCTGCGAAAGCCAGGCTAGCGGTCAATGCCGATAGAAAGATAGCGCCCACAAATCCATAAGCGCTTGCCACCACACCAACACTGATTGTTCCAATCATTCCTCCAGCAAACAAGCTGGATATATAAATCGATGTCGCTCGACCCATACGACCATCAGCAAAAGATTGCATAAACCCTACTGCTGTACCGGCAAACAATCCGTAGTAAATGCCCTCTAGCACTGTGTAAGCAGCCAGCACTGGCACGGAGTTAACAGTGGTCATTAATAGCATCACTACAAACCCTAACAAGGCTGAGAACAGTAATGCATTCTGCTCCCCCCAGCGGGGAGCAAAATTGGCAGCCCAGTAGATCACCGGGATTTCAACTAAACACTTTATAGCGAACGACATACCAGGTGTGAATTCAGGCAGGCCAACCTCTTCTATCAAATAAATCGGCATTGAGGCACTGAACAATACGTTTGTAGCCGCAAAACACACGCAAGCAACCGCAGCAATACGAAGCTTGAAAGGAACAGCGCTAGCTCGATTAGACTTACTACTCGTATCTGCTTTGTGCCGAAACGAGTCTGGCAACGTGATTGTCCAAACGACCAACCACAACATACCTAGAACTAGTGAAGCTAAGAAGCTTGCCTTTATACCCCACAAGCCAAGTATACCGAACGCGATACTGGGGCCAATAATCCATCCTATAGAGGTATTCATTCGCAGAAATGCATTGTACTGGTGAACGTTCAATTGATGTCTTTCTGCATAGAGCCGCCCGAAGGTATACATCACAGATAATGACGAATTAGCCAAAGCGAACAACGGAGCAACTAGCACTAACAGCCAGTTAAAACCCACACCAATATTCAACACTACAGATGCGCAACAAAAACTGAGCACCGACACTAAAAGCAATCGACGAACGTCAGCGCCATTGTCAATTAGATTACCAAACCATTTATTTAACCCAATCGATAAGAGTGTAACGATAACCGTATAAATACTGATTGCCCACGGGGCCATCCCTAGATCGCTAACAATGTGATAACCCATGATTGTAATCACAGATGATGTTGCAGCGTTACCGACCAGAAGCAGAACAAGAATTAAATAAGCGCGCAGATTAAGTTTCTTTGTTGGATGGTTGAAAAGAGTATCCACTGAAAATTAGGAAAACACTTTGCTAGTGCATGGCACTATTTGCTTCAAAGCACCCGTTATTGACTCCTGACGCCAGCGGATTCGTCGCCTAATCCATCGGATGACGGTGGACCAGTGAGATGCGCAAGTAAAATCTACCCCTAGTGTCCAGCCAGTGTTTTCTGATAATAGTGGCTTAACTAACGCTTGCAGTGGCATAGATATTGGCTAAGGTATTGACGGTTAACGAATTTGCTAACGTATTGATCACGAACGGTGAGTGTGTCCCAGTCGATCTTAAAAATCAAGGTATGTCTAGAGCTTAAAGAGTACTACAATACAATAGCGGTAATGGAGTCGGCCAGAACTTGAAATAGTAAGGTACAGAGGACGCTATACGGCCACTTTGTGCCTTATTCGAACCAAGAAGATCCTACAATTGCACAACTGACACGATTTAGAACAACAAGTTAGAACAAAAAGGGCCTGCGATACTCAGCGTCGATTTATAGAGATAGGTAGTATGAACGAAATTGATACCTCACAATTTAACGACTCAGTAGCCACCGAAACTAGCTGGTCGCCTTCCAATATTGCCGCATCTAGCTTTAAGACCAGAAAGCTAACACTTCTAAACAAAAACCAGCTCTCTTTTGAGCCCACATTGGCAATGAAGCTACTCGGCGCTATGTTTATCTTCGTCGGTTTTTATTTACTTGCATTTCTTGGCTCCAAGATGCCTGCACACTCGTGGTGGATACCTAACTCGTTTCTCCACGCAGGTGTAGTACCGATGGTTAGTTTGTACTTCATTTTGTTTGGGCTCGGCATGCTCTATTTAGAATCATCGCCAATTATTTTTGATGGCCAAAAAAACACATTTTGGCACGGTAGAGGTAAGCAACGTCAGTCTATCCATTTCTCGGAAATACATGCACTGCAATTGATTCCTCAGTCTGTTGCGACACCGACAACACCGGATGATGACCTATATCAGCTCAACATAGTGCTAAAAGACGCAAAAAGAATTAACGTAACACGCTATACAAATGATTTAGCCGCACGTCGAGAATCTCAAGCCATATCAGAGTTTGTCAACACGAAATTGTGGGACGCAACGACTCTTGAGCGAAGATAGCTTTCAGCTACAACCCACGTTATCTGCTGCGAGCATTTCTGTACGCCCGCTCGCTGATAGCGATTTTGATCAGTTATATTCCTGCGCATCTGACAAACTCATTTGGGCTGGACACCCACACCCCACTAGATACAAGCACTCAGAATTTCAACCGTACTTTCAAGCGTTGATTAATTCAAAAGCCTGCGTCGTCGTTATAGAAAATAGCTCTGGTGAAATAATAGGAGCGAGCAGATATTATCGAACAAACGCCCAATCAATTGACATTTCCATCGGATTTACATTCCTTGTAAGAAAGCACTGGGGCGGAAAAACGAACCACACCCTAAAGAAGCTTATGCTTGATTACGCTTTTAGATATTTCGATACCGTCTGGTTCCATGTCGGACCAAGCAACATACGATCGCAAAAAGCGACTCTTAAACTAGGTGCCGTATTTACCGGAGAAGATACCTTAGATATTTCAGGCAAGGATGAGCTTTGGTATTGTTATAAAATTGAGAAAGCCAGTTGGCTAGTCTAACTGTTCTACCGTAAAACCCTGCGATTGCAATTGATTGATCAAACCGCCTTCTCCGACAAGGTGCATGGCACCCACCAACACTATTTCTATCGCATTATCATCAAACAGAGTAAGCAGTTGTTTCATCCAATTGTTATTTCGGGTAATTAACAGAGCTTCGTAGACTTCAGGGAATTTTTCTTTGAGTTCGACAACAGACCTGCTGTTTTCCAACATTGATAGATCGCCGGTGCGCCACGCTACTTTTAGCTCTTCAATCGTTTCAGCTACTGTTGCTAAATCACGAAGCGTGTAATCGATATTATTATCACCACCTATAGTGCCCAATGATTTCAGAAACTCTAGTTGCTGATCTGGTGACTCTAAACTCTGGATGAGCTTCTGGTCCGCACGAGCAAGTTGGCCAAAGTATGTTTCGACACCATATTCTGGATTCATGCCCAGCTTCGAATACTCATGCATTGTGATGACTAACGACACTCCCCAAGGCCGAAATCCCTCAAAGTTGCTTATCGGTAAATGCTGAGCATCCATGTACTCTTTCAATCGCGAGTACGTCTGCTCTTCTAGCTCGCTGGATAGTGTACGTTCATCGCCATACATCATGGCGCCCATCATTTTCGCCTGAAACACAGGACTGCCAGATGCTACTAAATCCGTTTCAAATATTATTTCTTGTGCATCGGCATACGCTTCTAAGAATTCTTCTGGCAAAGGGTGATCATCTGGTGCGAGCAGATGAAACGTGCCCCCTAAGTAGAAATGATCACCACTTTTACTCACTTTCCAGACTGATGATTTTGCGAGAACATTGACACTACAGAATAGCTGAACAATTAACGCTACGATTAGAAGCTTGTATCTATTCTGATTCATTTTGGTTCCATCCTAAGTAAACTCGATACCCGTAGGCAGTTTTCGCCCATTAAGTACCTAGCGGCATCCCTGAAGACTTGTTAAAGATACAGTTCGCAACACAGCCTAAGCATATATCGATCCTCATGAGATTGAGCTGTCCGAGCCCTTTAAGGTACTAACCGTCCAACAAAAAGAGACCCATGCCGCAATAAAACAAACGCCGCCTATTGGCGTAACGATTCCAAGTTTGGTGAACCCAGTTAGCGCCATTAAATAAAGACTACCACTGAAAAAAAGAATACCCGCAACAAACAGCAATGCCGTTCGGGTAACTCCCCGGCCCGCTGGGAGCAAGCCGCAAGCAATTAATGCCAAGGCATGAGTGCTTTGGTAGGATACGCCCGTGTCAATCCAAGCTAAAGATTTCTCGTCTAGTAATGGCTTTAATGCGTGCGCACCAAAGGCACCTACCACTACCGCCATTGCAGCAAATATTCCCCCCGCAATGAGAATCCACTTAGTCATTTTTCTTTCCGCTAGCGTCTTTTATCTAGACTAATATTACACAGTAGCGGTACGGTTATGCTAATTTTTAGTAACTAACCGCTAGCAATCTGTTTTTACTTTGCTGCCGACTTAACGCGCATAAATACCAGTTAACGTTGCAAGCCTTAAACTCTTAATGCTCTACTAAGGAGAAACTAACGAAATACGTTTAGAGTGGAATGCAGATACTAGGGTTTGACATAATCAGGCAACTCAAGAACAAAACTATCAACTGACCCCGAGTCATACCAATCTGATCCAAATATTACACGGGTGCCCGAAGGGCTGATCGTGGCATGCGGCTCGCCAAAGTAGGCAGCATACCCTCCGTTTAAAGCAGATTTTCCGTACGATCGATGATGCGCATAACGACACACAACCGTGTCATCAGGATCCGTCTGAGCGACATAGATTT
>CALGND010000095.1 GCA_937958675.1 uncultured Granulosicoccaceae bacterium | reverse complement strand
GCTTCTTCTAATAAATGTCGCACACCATTTGCACGAGTTGGCAATATCACCGGGGTCGATAGTAGATCTGACCAACCCAGTAATTTCTTTTTTGCTAATACATGTTTAGGCGACATCAACGCCCGTATTGATTGTGGCACTAGCCCCACAGGTTGAAAATCAGGTGAACGCACTGGCTCAAATAGCACAGCGATGTCGGCATCATAAGACGCTAATGCATCAACAGCTTCATCCCTTGCGCAAACCATAACGGTAAACGTCACACCAGGATGTAATTTACGGTATGCCGATATTTGGCTGACCATAAAATACGGCAACAAGGCTTGCCCACAAACAATCGACACATGGCCGCGACGTACGCCCGACAAGTCTGCAATTTGCGAGCGTAACCGTTCCATGTCGGCCAGTTGTGTACGGGCATGATGGATCAACAGCTCCCCCGCTGCACTGAGCCGAACACCGCGCGGTAGCCGTTCAAAAATGGCGACACCAAGCTCGTCTTCCATCGCCAAAATTCGTCGATTCAGTGCAGTTGAGGTAATCGCTAGCGTGTCAGCAGCTCTTCGTATGGACCCTATCCTCGCCACCGTGTCAATGTACTTCAACCCTTGTAAGTGCTTCATTCTAAATTCAGCGTTCCCATTGCTTGGCCGTTGGATTAGCAGCGTACCACACGAGTGATGCATTTTTTGCAGCACTCGTCTGCAAAATGAGCAGAATACAAAGCACCCAATAATCATTACATTCTCTTCACCGATCAAACATTGCCACATTTAAGCACTGAGACAGTACAGGAGAGTTCATGAAATTGATCACCGCCATCATTAAGCCACACCGCCTCGAGGAGGTTCGTGATGCCCTTTCAACCGAGAACATCAGCGGCCTAACCGTTACTGAGGTTAAAGGCTACGGCCGTCAAAAAGGGCATGCCGAACTTTACCGAGGCGCAGAATACGTAGTGGCCTTTGTACCAAAAATTAAATTAGAAATCGTTGTTGAGGATTCTCTTGCCAGCAAAGCAATAGATGCTGTCGTTGCAGCAGCCAATACCAACAGCATTGGCGATGGAAAAATTTTCGTCTCAACCATAGAACACGCCGTACGTATTCGCACAGGCGAGACCAACGATCAAGCGTTGTAACAATAACCAAACTGGAGAATAAATCCCTTGGAATCTCAAATCTTTCAATTGCAATACGCAATCGACACCTTTTACTTTTTAGTCTGTGGCGCGCTAGTCATGTGGATGGCCGCGGGTTTTTCGATGCTCGAAGCCGGCTTAGTTCGGACTAAAAGCACAACAGAAATTTTAACCAAGAATATTGCGCTATTTGCAATTGCTTGCATCATGTACCTGCTAGTCGGCTACGACATCATGTATGACGGCGGCATGTTACTCGCCGATATTGCTTTGGACGGAGCAGGTTCCTCTGATGAACTAGTGACAGCAGTGTTAGCAGAATCCGCTGAAGCCGGTTTTGATGGCGGATCCGTTTACTCAAATGCGTCTGACTTCTTCTTCCAAGTTGTGTTTGTTGCCACTGCTATGTCTATTGTGTCTGGTGCGGTAGCTGAACGAATGAAGCTGTGGTCTTTCCTACTATTTACTGTTGTTATGACAGGTGTCATCTATCCAATGGAAGGCAGCTGGACTTGGGGCGGTAAAGATGTATTCGGCATGTTTGCGCTACAAGTTGGCGATGCTGGCTTCTCAGACTTTGCAGGCTCGGGCATTGTGCATATGGCTGGCGCCGCTGCAGCGTTAGCCGGTGTATTACTGTTAGGTGCAAGAAAAGGCAAGTACGGCCCCAATGGTCAAGTGAAACCAATACCCGGTGCTAACCTACCCTTAGCCACGCTGGGTACTTTTATACTATGGATGGGCTGGTTCGGCTTTAACGGTGGGTCAGTGCTTAAGCTCGGCGACATCACTAATGCAAACGCTGTCGCGATGGTATTTCTTAACACTAATGCCGCCGCTGCTGGTGGCGTGATTGGCGCACTGCTAACTGCAAGGCTTCTATTTGGCAAAGCTGACTTAACCATGAGTTTAAACGGCGCACTTGCTGGCCTAGTCGCGATAACTGCAGAGCCATCCACGCCAACACCTATGCTCGCCACCTTGTTTGGCGCGGCAGCAGGCGTAATCGTTGTTTATTCCATCGTATTTCTGGACAAGATCCGAATCGACGACCCTGTCGGTGCAATTTCAGTCCACGGTGTGGTGGGATTCTTCGGTTTGATGATCGTACCACTGACTAACGACGGTGCATCATTCGCAGCCCAAGCGTTAGGCGCAGCAGTTATCTTCGCATGGGTATTCGTTGCATCGTTGATTACCTGGGGAATAATAAAAGCCATCGCTGGTATCAGAATCTCTGAAGAAGAAGAATACGAAGGTGCCGATGTTAGTGAGTGTGGGATGGAAGCCTATCCCGAATTCACTAGCGCTAAAGGCTAATACTGTTAAATCAAATTCAGGCCAAGGATGGCCTATTTGTTTATTTAAGCAATTCCACCACTACCTGTAATTGTTTTATCACTCTTTCCTGTTGTTGCTCACTATAAGGCAACGCATCCCCCACTCCCCAAATCGGCCCCGGCCAGGCAGCATCACCTTCAGTACGAACAATCAGGTGCACGTGCAGTTGCGGCACCATATTGCCAAGCGATGCTATATTGAACTTATCGCCATTAAATTGCTGTGTGATTATCTGGCCAATCTTGCTTGATAACAGCGTTAAATCGATTTGTTGTGTTTCTGTTAGATCAAATACATCTTTGGCATGAGTAACCTTAGGTATCAGCACTAACCAAATGTAGCGGCTATCATTTACAAGGTTAAGAATGTACTTTTCGGATTCGGCTAGCAAGATGCCGTCTTTTTTTAAGCGATGATCAAGTTGGAATTGCATAGTTGTTGTGCTCGTTGTTGTGCTCGTTTTCGTCCACACGAAGGCGGGGATCCATTTTTAATCCAACTTTGGGTCCCCGCTTTCGCGAGGACGACATAGCCTACGCTGGGATGACAATCGACAAAAACCTCAAAAAGCCGTACCGCCATTTATCCCAATAATCTGCCCAGTAATAAAGCCGCTTAATTCATTAGAGGCTAAAAATAAACTCGCGGGCACACAGTCTTGCGCTGTACCTAATCGCCCTAATGGAGTTTTCGCAGCGGTGGCTTGTAGCTTCTCAGCCGATGAATAACGTTGATGAAAATCAGTATCAATGGTGCCAGGGGAAATTGCGTTCACGCGAACCCCATCAACTGCAAGTTCCGTTGCCATTGAGCGAGTGTAAGTAGAAACAAATCCTTTAGCGGCACTATAGACCGACGACCCAGCACTACCTCCGGTATCCGCCGATATAGAAGTAACATTCACAATAGAGGCATCACCGGCTTGTTTTAAAAATGGCAAAGCAGCACTAGTCATCATCACAACCGAACGTGAATTCAAATCAGTCACACGATGGTAATGCTCCATTGTCATTTCACTGGTTGCCACTCTGCCAAGCATCGTGCCAGCATTGTTGATTAAGATATCAATTGCACCTAAGGCTGCGCCAGCATGCTCTGCTAGCAATTCGGCGGCGCCCTGAGCAGCAAGATCCGCTGTGCAGATGTAACAGGCGCTACCCTTTGTTGCACCCGGTTGTTGCGTTGATAAATCAAGTGATGTGCAATCAACAGAGGAATCTGGAAATACCCAATTTGGATTGTCAGGCTCTTTGCCTAGGTGGGCAAACACCTGAGCACCATCATCAAGCAGATACTGCGCGATCGCCGCACCGATTCCGCGCCCAGCGCCTGTAATCAACACGCGCTTTTTATCAAACATTCCTGGTCGGAATAACGTCATTATTTTTTACTCTTTTGGTCGTACTGTTGACTAACAATTTACCTTCGTAAACTTAACTTTTCGATCCGCTTATTTGGCTTACCGAGTAGTCCAGCACCGAGTGATGTCACTACTCTATCAGCAAATGGGATTTTTGATACTGGCTCAAAAAATAGGTCACGCAGCCAAGGAAATACCTTGTTATCGGATTGATAAAATGGCGTTAAAGACCAACTAGCCGCCTGAAAAAACCGCACATGGCCTCGGCGCATCTTGGCGTACAGTGCTAATGCATCGTCAATTGAATCCGCAGTGGATAGCGCGCTGGACAAAGCTAAACTATCAAGCAACGCCATATTGGCACCTTGCCCTAACTGCGGGCTGGTGGAATGCGCAGCATCACCAATAAACGCTATGTTGTCCCCATAGGGAACTGGCAAAGTATGGTGTGAGTATGTCGCATGAGCCAATTGATCAAAGCAATCAAACTGCGCGAGCAATGGTTCAACCTCTGGCCAGTGTTGCAACACTTCAACCTTCCACCGATCGATACCAGCATTCAACGTTGACTGATAAGCATCATTACGTAAGCTCCAAAAAAAAGTAGCAACCGGTGTTTCACTATCGGGTAGGTTGCCACAAGGCAACACCCCAACCATCACGTTGGCCGCTTTGTATCGTTGCTCTAAGAGCTTTGCATTAAAAATTGCCGCATCATAACTGACCGTACCCCAAAGTGCGCCATAATCAAGCCGTCGATGCTTAGGTGTTTGCTCCGCGTATTGCAGCAGCTTAGACTGTCGGCCAGTGGCATCGATAACTAAATCAAATACTGCATCGCCACCACCAACTTTGGCTGAATTTAGCATTACTTTGCCAGCCTCATGCTTCAAGCCGGTTATGTCGCAGCCAGTTGTTATCGGGATTGATCGCAGCTTTACGGCTTCAAACAACACATGAAATAACGAAGCACGGTGTATCGCCACACCATAAAGATCGGGCGATAGTACGTGATAATTAACATCGAGTACCACCTTACCATCAGGGGCAATTTTGCCCAACATGCCATCTATGCGTTGCCCTAACGCTTCTGTCTCAAGGCGTAAACCAAGCTTATCTAATACTTGCAAGCCCGTAGGCTGGAGCATCAAACCCGACCCCACTGGCTTGGGTTTATCAAAGCGCTCAAACAAGGCCACATCATGCCCTTGATCATGGAGGAAAATCGCCGCGCTAAGCCCAGCTGGGCCGCAGCCAGTAATGCCTATGTTGTACATAGTGCGTCGTACATATTGCGTTAAACCTAATCGATTGACTTATTTTAAATTAACCCAGTATTTCGCGCTCGATTGATCTGATACTATTAATATGACCAATAACGGAGCAATCCTATGGCTGGCGGCTGGTCGCGCGATGGCGCGGTACAAGAACAAATTGATGCAAGTGTAGACGACGCTGTAAAACGCATTCGTGAAAACATGCCAAAGGGTGCAAGCGCTGAGCGATGTGAAGATTGCGATGAGCCAATACCGCAAGCAAGGCGCGAAGCAGTACCCGGTGTAAAGTTTTGCATCAAATGCCAAAGTGAGCGTGACGATGAAAACGCAAAGTCAGAATTATTTAACCGGCGCGGAAGCAAAGATAGCCAATTAAGATGACTTCTACAAACGTAAGCGCTACTCAGGTATTGCAAGCACGCAAAATCGGTGGCGGCACAGAGGAGATGTCAGATTGGTATCTTAAATCTGAAACCGGCCCTCTACAAGATGTGTTGCTCGGCCCGAGCGATACGTTTAATTGGTTAGGAGTAGAAAACGCCGAGTACAGCTCCCTCGTGCGCGAATCATTACGTAAAGGGCGCAAGTTTGATAAAGCTCTGGCTAGTCGTCAGCATGCTGAGATGGTGCAGGCTTATCAAGAAGCCGGCACCACTTGCCATTTTTTACCACCAGACGACAGCACGCCCTACCAGGTATATGCACGTGATTCATCGTTTATGACACCCTACGGCGCAGTGATTTGCCAGATGGCTAGCCCGCGCCGTCGCGGTGAATACGCATCCGCTCTACGCTTCTATCTTGAAAACAATATACCCGTCTACGACATGGTTTCCAATGGCAGTTTTGAAGGGGGTGATTTCAACATTATCAAACCCGGTGTTGCATTAGTGGGTTATACCGACCAACGCTCGGAGCAACGTGCAGCCGAACAAGTCGCCAATTGGTTTATCGATGAAGGTTGGGAAATCAAATTTGCGCCAATTGATCCTTTTTACGTGCATATCGATTTAATGGTTTGCATGCTAACCAAAGATTGCGCTGCGGTATGCCTTGAAACAACAGAAGATGATGTGGTCGACTGGATACGCGGCCAACAAATCGAGATTATCCCCGCAACCTTTGAAGAAACTCTAGCACTAGGGTGTAACGTTGTAGCACTGGGGAATGAGAAAGTGCTATCAACGCTGGGCGCTACGGACTTAAACAACAAAATGCGTGCAATCGGCCTAACCGTTTACGATCCAGACATGACCATGTTCACCTGGGCTGGTGGAGGCGTTCACTGCATGTGTCAACCGCTACGGCGCGATGCTGATTGAGTCATTCCTGCATGGATAGGTTTCGGGCACTTGCTATAGAGTGTTTGTTAGCCAGTAGCGCTATCAATTAAGGCACTGCAATAGCCCGAACTTCGCCGTTAGAGGCTTCCGTGGCTATTACTTGAGCGACATCGTTAAGCGAGATTTCTCGAGTGATAAGTGGAGCGACGTTAACCACGCCATTGGCAATCATTTTTGATGCTCGTTCGTGTGTGAAAGGATTTAAAAAACTGTAGTGCATTTGAATTTCCCGAAAGAGTAAATCAAATGGCTCTATAGAAACCTGCGTGCCTTGTGGCAGCACGCCGAGTATGACAATACGACCGCCGGTGCGGGTTATCGATGGCGACATTTTAACGGTAGCTTCAACGCCTGCACATTCCACCACTAGATCTGCACCATCTGGCCAACGTTCAAGAGCTTCTTGCGGAGTACTAGCCGCAAAATCAGCACTGAGTGATTGGCCGAGCTGCTGCTTATCCTGATTACGCGTTAATAACATCACTTGCGCACCTGCAAGCTTTGCGAGTTGTATAGCTAGCAAACCAATGACACCACCACCAATAACAATGACCCGCTCCCCGGCGCGTGCGTCGCCGATATCCATGCCGTGGATTGTGCAAGCCAGTGGTTCACAAAATGCACCGTAGAGTGGATTCAGGTCAGGCGGAAGAACGTGGGCTTTGTGTGCAGGAAACGCACAGTATTCGGCAAAGCCGCCATCGCGAGCAATGCCAGTGGCGATATTATTAACACACAGGTTAACGCGACCTTTTCTGCACTGATCACAAGCACCGCACCAAGTATTAGGGTCGCAAGTAACACGAGTGCCGATTTCCAGCTTGGAGCTGCCAGCATCTACAACAATACCCGAGAACTCATGCCCCAGTACTGTATTGGCAAAAGAAGGAAACTCGCCTTTGAATAGATGTCGATCAGTTCCACAGATCCCTGCCGCCTCAACTTTTACGACGATATCGCCCCGTTTAGGTTGCGGTGTATCGACGTCGACGGTTTGTATATCGCCAACATTAATTAGTTTGGTCGCAAGCATTGGAGAGATTCCTGTATGAACGCTTAAGTGCCTAGACTAACCCGGCGACAAAAATATTTCATGATAAGCATCGCCGATGACTGCTCTCTTGCGCTCAGCTCGCATCTAGTGTTGCTCAAAATGATGGCAGCTTCGTAGTGATGGCGTTACGGCTGCCAGATTAATTCAGCGATAGCAATGCCTTGTTCTCCAGCAATAGAATATAGCAACCATGACTGATTGTTTTCTGTGTAAACAGCAGGGTCTCGCAATTGACACACAGGACTCATACTTGTACCCGCTATCGATGCCACCATGGGTTGATCAGCACCCTCCCACGCATGTTGTGGTGAACGCAATACTTCGGTATCGCGTAAGCGCCATGCAGCCCAATGGCCGATAGTGTCGAGTGTTGAAACGAGTATGCTCTCTGGGCAGTCTCCAATCCTAGTCCAGAACACGTGTATTTTGCCTGACCGTATCCAAAGGCCACAGTGTCGAAAAGCATCCTGCGTTATGCGGCCGCCGTATTCAAAGTTTGATTGCCCGTCTTTTGAACGGTAGATCGCTCCACCTAAAGCCAGCGCGTAATACCAACCCTCGAAATGAAAAACCCTGAAATAGGAAATACCTAACAACTCGGGCTGAGTATTGAAGTTGACGCCATCAACTGATATCGCTAGTTTCGTTTTTTGTGTTCCGTCAGGAAGGCGACCGTGAAAATACATTTTTATCAACTGTTGAGCATCATCAACATGGACGTCTGGCGAGGCAATGTGCGGGTAATTGCCTTCGATGCCCTGCTCAATCTGCGCGATAACTTCAGCAGCCATAGCCTCTACTGATGGCGGACTTTGCGTAAACCCGGATTGAGAAAGTTGCAAAGTGCCGGGTTCATACACTTGCCATGGCCCGTTAAGCGTATCAGCCGTTGCTAAGCGAATGCTGGTGCCTTCGTGATGAGCGAAGTAAAGATAATATTTGGCTATTGGATCGTTCAGCCAACTGGGTGCGTGTATCAGGGACGGCCCATTAATATTGCCTTCAAGCTGTGGTAAGCGTTGGGCTTCCAGCATCGGGTTGCCCCGGCACAGGTTTAAACTAATGTTCAATGCAACACAACTCCTGCTCGATCAACGCAACTTCAATAAAAACCGAACATGATTAATGAATAATCGCATCGGTGACACTCAAGCGCGAAATGCAGGTAACGGAGACCTATCTTGTAATTCTATGATACGACGCAGCATTAATTCGTTAAGCGTGTGCCGAGTGTCGCTCATCGCTGCGTCTTCATATAAATTGTTAAGTTCAAGCGGGTCGGTGTGAAGATCGTAGAGCTCACCCCAGTCTTCATCTTGCCTCAATGAAAGCCGATACCGATCCGTTACCAGTGTTCGCACTCTTTGCATCCTATCAAAACCAATCATCGCTCTCTGGCTATCCTCCTCCACGATTAATGCCTCTGGTGGGTTAGTTGAGAACAAATCGCGCCCTTGTATTCCGTTGTAAGCTTGAATGCCAGCCCTTGCGAGAACGGAAGCTGATATATCAATTGATGAAGCCAAGCCGTTTTCAACAGTATTACGCTCGCTCGTTTTAGGGTCTGACCAAATAAAAGGCACTCGTATGATTCCTTGGTAGTGCAATAAAAGTTTAAGCATGATGCCGTGATCGCCCATGTAATCGCCATGGTCCGATGTAAAAATCACCACAGTATCGTCTGCAAGGCCAAGCGATTCCAGTTTTTTCATCACACGACCGATGGCGTCATCAATCATCGTGATCATTCCGTATGTCAACGCTATTATTGATCTTGCTTCATCTTCGGTTACCGCAAACGGGCTTTGATTATCTCTTGCATCTTGACCACTCTCCAGTGCTTTACGCATGGCGAGAATTGGTGCTAAATCTCCTTTGCCAAACGATTCAGGTAGTTCGACGTCTGCCGAGTCATACATATCCCAGTATCGTCCAGGCGGTGTAAACGGATGATGCGGATCAGGAAACGACATTTGTAAAAAAAACGGCTCATCAGCAGATGCCGCATCGCTTAGCCAAGCTTGCGTACGATCTGCTATCCAACTGGTTGAATACAACTCCTCAGGTACTGCTGTTCGCCATGCCTGAGGGGCCGCCGGCCGATTGTTCAGTAGCGCGTTTTCAGGACCCACTAAGGAATTAAAATCTTTACGTTGGGACTGCGCCCATAACAAATAATCTCCACTAGCTTTGTCGGCATGGTCAGCCGCAATTTCAACATGATCAAAGCCGTAAAAATCGCCATTAATGCGCTCTGCCAATGGGCGGTCCCACTTAGTGATGTCTTCTAATTCGTAGTCGCTTGAGTGTCGGTTATTTTTTATTGCATCTCTTAGTGGTGGCGATGGCGTAGTTAGATCTGGATTAGGTTCGTATCGATTAGTAGCAGGTAGGCCGGTAAAGCTCTGCAAGTGCGATTTGCCGATCAACCCAGTTTGGTAGCCGGCATCGCGCAGCAACTCCACGAATGTTGTATGGTCTTTCGATAAAGGAATGCCGTTATGTCGTGCGCCGTGTGCTGAACACATACGGCCCGTCATAATCGAGGCTCGATTTGGCATACAAATCGGATTAGCCACGTAAAACTTATCCCAACGCTTTCCGTTTTGTGCAAGCGAGTCAATCGCAGGCGTTTTAACGATCGAGTTGCCATAACATCCCAAGTGATCCGCTCGATGCTGATCGGTAATGATAAATAGAAAGTTAGGTCTCTTACTCATTCGCTCTGTTCTCTATGTAAACCAGCCACTGCCCGCCTATCAAACAATATCAAGCCAATACCCAGTGCAATTGCCGGCAAATGAATCAATGGGCTCAGCATCAAACAGGCGAACGCTGTGACAAATCTCAACACTATTTCGGCAAGGCTTAATGCTCTTCTATCAAAACCAGACAAAGCAGACGAAAACAACCAAATACAGAAACATGTTCTAGCGACAATCCAAATAAATGGCAACAAACTAAATTCTTCAACAATCAACAAGGTTGGATAAAACGCGAATATAAACGGAATAATAAATTTTGCCATACCCAGCCGAAACGCCATTAGGGAAGTAAGTAAAGGGTTTGCACCCGCAATGGGGGCAGCTGCGTAAGCAGCAATAGCTACCGGAGGCGTCAATGAAGATGCAACACCATAATAAAATACAAACATGTGCGCAGTCAGCATGGAAACACCCAGTGCTTGAATGGCCGGCCCCATCACTAAAATGATAATCAAATACGCTGGCAAGGTAGGCATGCCCATACCCAGTACTAGCGCTCCACACATTGCCACAGCTAAAGCTGAAAACAGGCTATCGCCACGAATCGCCCCGATAACATTCGCCAACTTCAAGCCCAAACCAGTTGAATCCAGCGAGCCCACGAGTATGCCAATGGCTGCAATAGCGATTAGTAATGTAGCGCCAGACTCAGCACCTTTGAGAAACGAATTCCAAACGCGTTTAGGATCACGTCTAACTTCGGGATTTACCAAGCACAAGGCAAGCAACACAACAACCGCATAAAATCCTGCAGCCGAGGTGGATAGCCCGGTAAGCAGTGCACCGATGACAGTGACTATTGGTGCGATGAACAAGACCGAATTGATCAGATCTATTCTGGTGATGCTGTCAGTCTCGGTCAGTGCCTGAACTTCAATACCTTGACGTTTGGCCTCCACAGTCACTGCTGAAAATAAACTGAAGTAGTAGAACAGCGCTGGAAACAAGGCTGCAACTATAATATTGAGATACCCAACGCCGGTCAGGTCTGCCATGACCAATGCAGCGGCGCCCATGATTGGCGGCATGATTTGACCACCAGATGATGCTGTGGCTTCAACCCCGGCAGCAAATGTGGGCGAAAACCCACGCTTTTTTATCATTGGTATCGTGAATGTGCCAGTACCAACTATATTGGCAACCGTGGATCCGGACATGGTGCCAAACATGGAAGACGCAAGTATGGCGGCATGAGCGGGCCCGCCCCTGGTTCGGCGCGTAACTAAAAATGCAAATTTGAGTAAGGTATCCCCTGCACCCGTACCTTCTAATAAAACGCCAAAGATGATAAAAATAAACACGGTGCTCAACACAATATTAGTTATAGAACCAAACACGCCTTTATTGGTGTTATACCAAAGCGCCTCAGCGACTTCTTTAAACGAAAATCCACTATGTGCAAGTATGCCTGGAAGTTCCTGGCCATAAAGTAAATAGACAATCCCAAACACACCGACACCAAACAAGCCGTATCCCCATAGACGGCGGCACAATTCTAGGAAAACGATAAGCCCAGCAAAAGCTGGCCAGACATCCTTAGCACTGACATCGTAGAGAGCTGTCTCCATTTGTGTTTGTACAAAATAAAATGACCAAATGGCCCAACAGCCCAGCACCAGCAGAGCGCCATCAATAACTAATTTAATAGTCGGGAAACGCTCAGCACGTTTAGACGCGTCACGCCTTTTGCGGGAAACCACAATCGCAACCGCTAAGGACAAGGCAAAACCCAGCGCACGATGAAACTTTGGGTCGATCAGCCCGATACCAGAACTGTACAGCGCGATAAGTCCAAGCGCCAAACAGCCAAGCAGCCATACATACCGATATGCCGTGGAAGCTATAAAGGGTAACTGAGTTGCGTTTGCCATAGCGAACAAACCGAGTAATTAAGCCAAGCGCCAGATCCGAGTTGATCTGGCGCAACGCTTACGTTTAGGAGCGTAAATTTAGGAGCCTAAATTGTAGGGACGTAGATTGCTTCTAGGGCTGGATAGCTTCGGGAATTGCGATCCCGGCTTCCTGATAATAACGCGCTGCCCCTGGGTGTAATGGCACATTTATAGAAGTAAACGCTGTTGCTGGAGTGACTGCTTGCAAAAAGACGGCTGTTGCGTGAACCTCGTCTAGCCCTTCCCAAAAAGCTTTGGTGGCGTTGTAGACAACATCATCTGCAACACCTGCGTGTGTACCCACAAATTGAGTAAAGCTCAGCGCCGTTATCGTACCTTCGGTTAACTGCCCCTTGTACATGCCACCGTCAAACTCAAGCATGCCTCGGCCTGGCCGGCCGAACAATCCTTGCATGGCCTCAGTGCTTAGCACTTCATCTGGTATCGACAAAACACGAAATTCACCTGAGAGCCCGTAGCGCTCAATGTTTGCAGACCCTACTTCCGCTGGGCGAACCATCATGTCTATTTTCTTATCTGCCAGAGCGGTATATCCCTCACCCCAACTTAAGCGCACGGCCTCGTAATCTTTACCTGCCTCATAACCGGTGATGATCTTTATCAATGCTTCAGACGTTGCCGATGCGGAACCCGCTGGTGGGCCGGTGAACACGGTTTTACCTTTAATGTCTTCCCATGTTTCAATGCCCGAGCCAGCCAAAGTCACTGGATGATAAGCGCCCGCTTTAAAACCGAGAATAGAACGTAAGTTCTTGGCCAACTCTTTAACACCATCAACATTTTCATACATACGTTTTTGCCCAGCCATCAAACCCACCAATGAAGGGACTGTAGAGAAAAAGTCAATTTCGCCCTTCGCACCCTTCAGCATAGACTTGGTAAGTGTTTGGCCGGCATTGACTTGAATTTCGACACCTGCCGTACCGGCTTGATTCGCAAACGCGACAAACATGGTGTGCACTGGGTCACCGACGCCCGCTGTCTCGCCTTTATGGATCTCGGCAGACACGCTAGCGGGCAGCAATACTACGGCGGCAGTTAACGCAGCGACTGTCGCGATTTGTTTAAATTTGTACACAATATTCCCTCACACATCCACAGTAAATTTACTTGAGACTACCAGAATAATTCCATCCGGTATAATCAATTATCCACCCTAATTGATAACAAATTGCTATGAAACTCGATACAAAGCATTTAGCGCAGCTGTCGATGATCGTAGAGGCAGGCTCATTTCAAAAAGCCGCCGACAGGCTGGGACTTACTCAACCCGCCTTGAGCCGTAATATGCAGACATTGGAATCAAGGCTGGGGGCAGATCTATTTCGCCGAGACGGGCGACGATCCATTCCAAATAAACTCGGCTTACGCCTGGCCCGAAACGGATTAGCCATTCGGCAGGCGGAAGAGCAAGCGCTCATCGCCATAGACAAATCCGTTCAAGGCACAGTAGGAGAACTGCGCATCGGTGCGCCACCGATCGTAGCTGGCCGATTTTTAACAGAGCCTCTGTCAACATTCATGCAAACCCATCCTGCTTGCCCCGTCGAACTTAGAACCGGCCTGGTACACGAGCTGCGAGCGATGTTGTCTCGTGGCCAAATAGATCTTGTGCTCGGCCCCAAAAGCTTGGTCGACCCCAACAGTGAGCTTGAGTTTCAGCCACTGATCAAAGACCGAGTGGGCATACTGTGCAGAGTCAACCATCCATTAAGCAAACGAAAAAAAATCCTATCAGCCGAACTTGAAACACAAACGTGGTTATCACACTCGCCAGGCAGCTTGTTAAGACAGCAGACTGAAGCTGCATTGATTGCATGCGGCGTCAGCACTATGCATGTCGGGCTCGAAACGGATTCAATTCGCACGGCACTTGAAATGGTAAGCAGCACTGACCTCATTACCACAATGCCACGCGCAACGACCAAGCCCTATCTTGAGCGCAAGCTGCAATTTCTAGCGTTTGATCATCCTCAATTCGAACGTCCGCTTGGTGCCATCAAACGCAAAGACTCTCGACCAAACAAAGCAGAAGACGAATTTTTAGCCATCTTAAAATCACAATGCAAGAAGCTGTAGAGCGAAACCAAAACCAACGCGATGCTTTACTCACTCAACAATATTTATTCAGAAATACCTTTTCCAAAAACCTTATTCATAAAAAATTATTCAAAAAAACATCGCCTAAATAGATTTTGCACGATCACGCAGTTCAGTTTTTAAAACTTTACCAGTGGATGTTTTAGGTAGCTCAAGCATCACTACATGCTTTGGCCTTTGATAGCCTGCCAATTGGCTACGTGCGTGTTCTAACAATTCATCGCTAGTCACTGTCGCACCGTCTATCAATTCCACAAATGCACAAGGCACCTCACCCCATTTGTCATCAGGTTTTGCCACCACTGCCACCAGCGATACTTCTGGATGGGAGTAGAGCGCTTGTTCTACAACAATAGAGCTGATGTTCTCACCACCGGAGATAATAATATCTTTAGCACGATCTCGAATTTCTATATAACCATCAGGGTGTTGCACAGCAATATCACCTGACCAAAACCATCCATCTCGCATCGCCTCGTTAGTGGCTTCGACCTGTTTGAGGTAACCTTTCATCACAATGTTGCCACGAAAGGCTATTTCACCCTGAGTTTCACCATCCCAAGGTACTGGCTTTGACGTGTTTGGGTCAAGCACTAACACATCTTCTTCAAGCTCATACGCAACACCCTGTCGGGCTTTTAGCGTTGCGCGTTTATCACTTGGCAAGCTATTCCATTCGGGTTGCCAGGCACATACCACCGCGGGCCCATACACTTCGGTTAGGCCATACACATGTGTAACATTGATATTAAGCGCTTCAATTGCAGCGATAACGGTTGCCGGTGGTGGCGCGGCCGCTGTCATCATCTCTATGGTTTGCGAGTACTGTCTTTTATCTTTATCAGCAGCGCCAGAAATCAGCGACATGATGATTGGCGCACCACACAAATGAGTCACTCCATGATCGGCAAAAGCATCGAAGATGGCATCGGCACGCGGCGCTCGAAGAAATACATGCGTGCCTGCGAGCATGGTGATCGTCCAAGGGAAACACCAGCCATTACAATGAAACAGGGGGAGTGTCCATAGGTACACCGGGTGATGCGGCATCGACCATGTGATCGCATTGTTAACCGCATTGGTATAAGCACCACGATGAGAGTAAACCACCCCTTTTGGTTTACCTGTCGTACCTGAGGTGTAGTTCAATGCAATAGAATCCCATTCGTCATCTGGCAAACCATAGACAAAATCTGGGTTACCTTCGGAGAGTAACTCATCGTACGTTAGTGCGCCGATGCGATCCCCACCCGGCCCTTCCGAATCTTCGATATCAACAATCAGAATATCGCGCCCAGTTTGCGCAACTGCTGCGCGAGCGACTTCGCTTAGCTCAGTATCAACCAAAAAGATATTGGCCTCACCGTGGTCGAGAATGTAAGCGATAGTGCTTGCATCAAGACGTGTATTGTTGGCATTTAGCACGGCCCCCAACATTGGCACAGCGAACGCACATTCAAAGGCCTCGGGAATATTAGGCGCTAACAATGAGACGGTATCGCCTTTACCCACACCACGGGCCTGAAGTGCAGATGCAAGGCATCGGCAACGCGTTGCAACCTCCGCCCAACTGCGGCTTATGTCGCCATGTATTTGTGCAGTGCGATGGCCATGAACTCTTTCGGTGCGTTTAAGCATCGACACAGGCGACAACGGGGTAAAATTGGCTTGCCTACGAACTAGTTCTTCGCCTTCGTATACTGACATGTGTCTACCTTATGTTGCCCATTAGCTAAGCATACTAGATCAGATCACCAGGCGCACGGCGCTTGCTTAGTTGTCGTAATAAATGTTAAGCGCTGTGCAACTTATCGTTTTCTAGGCGCTCGGGCCTTAGGGTCTGTATTTTTTCGGCCACCTGTTACCTGGCGCTTAGTACGTTGTGCGGCATAAGGGTTGTCACCTTCCTTAAATTCAATACGCAGAGGCGTACCAAACATGCGCAGCGTCTTGGTGAAGTAGTTCATTAAGTACCGCTGATAGGACATCGGTACTTTACTTAACTGATTGCCGTGCACAACAATGATAGGCGGGTTAACGCCACCCTGATGCGCATAACGTAGTTTAATACGACGCCCATTTACCATAGGCGGCTGATGTTTTTCTACAGCGACTGCAAGCAATCGAGTGAGCTTTGGCGTGGACATATCCATAAACGCTGAGGCATAGGCTTTATTAATCGACTTAAACAAATCCCCTACACCAGAACCGTGCAATGCACTAATAAAATGGATACGGGTAAACCGTAAAAACTCAACTCGCCGCTCCAAACTTTCTTTTAGTTCTTCACGTTGCTCGCTATCTAACTCGTCCCATTTATTCACCGCAACAATTAATGCTCGGCCCTTTTCGATAACATAGCCAAGCAAATGCAAATCTTGATCGGTAAAGCCGTCATTGCCATCCACTAGCATAACCACGACGTTACTCTTATCTACCGCTTGCATTGATTTTATAATGCTAAATATTTCGACCTTCTCTGATACCTTGCCACGACGCCGCACGCCCGCCGTATCAATCAAGGTGTATTGCTTGCCGGCGCGCTCAAAAGGCACCGACACTGAATCTCGAGTAGTGCCCGGTTTATCGAAAGCAATAACACGATCTTCACCGATTAAGCGATTAATCAACGTGGATTTACCCACATTAGGGCGCCCAATAAACGCGATGCGAATATCGTCAGTGCGCTTGGTGGAAGGTTGCTCTGATGGTTTATAACGACGTGGTGTTTCATAGTCGGCAGGATTTACGCCTAAGATGCCAGCAACTTCTTCCATCAAACTGCTCATACCACGGTTGTGGCTGGCGGCGATTGGCACAGTAAACTCAAATCCCAGCGCATAGAAATCAAGCATGGCACGATCTTCACCAATGCCATCTATCTTGTTTACGCAAAGCACGACCTTATCGCTGTAGCGGCGCAAGGTATCGGCAATCTCTTCATCAACGGGATTCATCCCGGCACGGCCATCAACAATGAACACGACAAGATCAGCTTCTTTTATCGCAGCCAGTGTTTGCCCTGCCATTGCCGCGCTAAGCGTTTCGGCTTCACCGTTTAAACCGCCGGTGTCGATAACAATATACGGCCAGCCGCCTACCTTGCCCTCGCCATATTGACGATCGCGGGTTAGGCCAGGAAAGTCAGCTACTAGGGCGTCTTGTGTGCGAGTTAGCTTGTTGAAGAGCGTGGACTTGCCTACATTTGGCCTGCCCACTAATGCGATTACCGGTTGCATACTGCATTACTGCTTAAAAGTTAGCGCACTGACGGCACCATCAGAAAATTGAAGAAAAACTACATCGTCAGATGTAACAGGGTTGCCAACAGCTCCATCAAAGCTCGTGTTGCGAGCAATTAATCGACCGTCATCAAGCGCTAAACCATGCAGCACGCCTTGTTTGTCACCAACCAGCACCATATCGTTATTGATCGCTGGGCGATTTAAGCGCCGACCCTTCATAGCCTCTTGAGACCACAACACTCGGCCACTTGCTTTTTCAACACCGTGAACAACATCAAGCTCATCTACAACGACGATTAGCTCATCAGTTTGTGCGATACCTGCAGTTGAGGACATTGGAAGTGTCCACTGAATTTGTCCTTTCGCCGGTTCAATTCGTGCAAGCTTGCCGCGATAGTTAACAATGTATATTGCTTCATTATCAGTGAGGATATTGGCATCAATATCCACTAGCCTTTCTACCTCAGAGCGGCCCGATGGCAGGCTTACAATAGTTTCCCAAATAGTTTTACCTGTGCTTGCATTCAAGGCGATTAAACGGCCATCATCCAAACCAACCAACACACCACCATCAAGTAAATAAGGGCGACTATAACCATTGATTGTTAGCGCAGGAGGCGTATGCGTAATAGACCAACGCTCTTCACCTGTGGCGATATCAAGGCTTGCGATACGACCATCAGCGCTGCGTACTATTACAACGCCAAACCCAGCTGACACTGGCACCAATACTTCTGATGAGGCTGCGGTTTGCCAAAGAGTCTCGCCACTGCCGGCTTGAAGTGCGTATATCTCGCCATCGATAGAGCTAACGTATATCTGATCAGCTGCACCAGACACACCACTACCCAATCGAACATCAAGCGATCGCGTCCAACCTGGCTTACCTGTTTGCTGATCTAAGCTGCGCACGGTGCCGGCATTGTCAGCAACATACACAACACCATTATTTACGTAAGGTGTAAAACGCTCGCGGCGAACATCTCCATATGACTTTTTCCAGTTTCGCTGAATACTGGTTTCGGCCTTAAATTGCTCCAGCGGGGTTGGTGGTACAACTGGTTCAGTTGCACAAGCGGCCATAAACGTTATTGCGCACACAGCCGTCAAGCTGCGGCCAAAAAACACTGTTGGCCCCTTAGCTAGCATCAGCAGTTGCCAATTCATTTATCTTCATTGTTAAGCCATCGCGGTCACTGGCTTGATTAGTTTCTTGAGCAGCCAAATAAGCCGTTAAGGCGGCGGCTGAGTCCCCTGCCGCTACATGAAGATCGCCTCGGGCTTCTTCCACCAATGCCTTAAAACTATCTGGATATGTGCCGGGCAACAAACCCAAACCCGCAGCAGCTTTACCTTGCACACCTAAAACACGAGCCAGGCGAACAGTTGCGATTATCTTCACTTCTTCGGTTTTGCCATTATCAGCAACCCAAGCCAAATTCTTAGCAGCGGTGTCTAGATCGCCTTTGTCAACAGCGGCACGCGCAGCTGCAAAGTAGCTGTAGCTGGCATATAAGGTATCGCCATGTTCATTGCCAATTTGCGATGCAAGCTCAGTCGCTTTTTCGGCATCGCCATCGGTCGTTGCGTCTATCGTTCGGCTAAAGATGTCCGATGCAGCCACTGCTTGCTTGGCTTGATGAGATTGGTAAGCTCCCCAACCTCCAATAGCTAAGGCGCCAAGCACAACCCCAGCAATAACGGCTTTACCATTCTCTCGCCACCATTCTTTTAGCGCTTCAACTTGTTGCTCTTCAGTTTCGTATTGCACTGATTGTCTCCACAGGCACATTGCCCGTTAATTGGTTGTACTAGTTAATTGTTAAAACGTTATCTAGTTGTGAAATCACAGTAGCGAACCGATGGTCGAGATCAGCTCACTACGCTTTACTGTTTGTTGATCAGCACCGCTTTTGAGCGGCTTAATGGTGACCGTGTTATTAGCCACTTCATCACCAGCCACTACAAGTGCGATAGTTGCGCCAAGCTTGTCGGCTTTCCTAAATTGACTTTTCATGCTGCCACCGCCAGTGTGTTGCAGGACAGCAGATTGCGGCAATGCATCACGTACCTCTTCACTTAATGCTAGTGCAAAACCCACCGGCGTATCCGCAGCACTCATTACAAACACATCGGTTGTTTGACTAAGCGGCAATGCCGACACTGCATCCATTAAGGCAAGTAGGCGCTCCATTCCAAACGCCCAACCCACACCCGGCACATTGGCCGCTCCCATTTGTTCTAATAAGCCATCGTATCGACCACCTGCGCACACTGCAGATTGCGAGCCGAGCTTATCGGTTGTCCATTCAAATACCGTGTGGCTGTAATAATCGAGTCCACGCACTAAGCGAGGATTAATCGTAAAACGAATACCACTGCCTGACAAATGCTGTTGCAGCAAATCAAAATGCTCGCATGCTTCTTCGCAAAGGGAATCTTGCAACTTAGGTGCGTTTTCGTTCAATTGCTGCATATCGGGATTTTTACTGTCTAAAATTCGTAACGGATTACGTTTCAACCGACGCTGGCTATCATCATCAAGCTGATCCAGGTGCTCGGTATAATAGGCAATCAGTAACTCTCGATGTTTGGCGCGACACGCAGGTGTACCAAGCGTATTGATTTCTAGTGTGAGCGCATCAAATACACCCAACTGCTTAAACATACGCGCACTCAACAAAATGAGTTCGGCCTCAATTTCAGCGCCAGCTAGGCCATACACTTCGGCACCCGTCTGGAAAAACTGACGCTGTCTGCCCAATTGCGGGCGTTCATAGCGAAACATTGGCCCTGAGTACCAAACGCGATTAACGCTGCCTGGCTGTAGCATGCCGTTTTCAATCGCAGCGCGCACACAGCCAGCCGTGTTTTCTGGCCGCAGTGTCATCTTGCTGCCTTTGCGAGATTCAAAAGTGTACATCTCTTTTTCGACGATATCAGTGGCTTCGCCAATTGAACGTTCGAACAAGTCGGTTGATTCAATGATGGGCGTACGCATTTCACCGTAGCCATAAGCATTCATCGCTGTGCGCACTGTATGTTCCAGGTGCTGCCACGCTCCGACTGTTGTCGGCAAGATGTCGGGCATTCCCCGTAAACGTTTGTACAGCGTTTTCATGAATGTAGTGCTTAGCGCCTTGAGCGATCTGACTTAGCGGTTATCCACTCAGTGATCATCACTGAATAGGCTGTGCAAGATACTCGCCTGCCTCGATCGATTCTGGAAATTCATTAAGCAGGCGAGAGGCATACTGTTCTGCCTGAGGCTGCTTACCTAAATCACGATTAATTTGTAGACCCAACAACAGGCTCTCAGCACTGTCTCGCCCGTAGGCCAGAAAACGCTGGTAGTAAGCATCTGCAACCGTCAACTTACTCTGTTTACGTAATAGCTCCGCCATATGCAAATAAGCATTGGCAAATTTGGTATTAACCCTCAACGCTTTGCGCAAGTAATTACTTGCCTGATCATACTGCTTGGACTCGAGCATACAAAGGCCCGCGTTATCTAAAGCGAATTCGGGAGTTTGGTAGTACGGGTTATTAGCCGCCGCATCAAATTCAACTATCGCTGCATCGTATTCTTCTATTTGGCATAAAAACACGCCATAGCTATTACGATGCGCAGCCTCATCAGGCTCCAGCGCAATCGCCTTATTGAAGTGAATTCTTGCGCTTTCAGGTTGATCAACACGATGCTGTAGCTGGCCGTAAAAAGAGTGTGCGCGAGCATTTGTTTCATCCTGCTCAAGCGCCTTTTCTAGCTTAAGCTTTGCCTGATCAAGCTCACCTCGCTGTAAATACTTAATGCCAAGCTGCGCATTGGCTTCCGCAGCTTCTTTCGATTTAACAGGAATCGTTTTGGTCACACATCCAGTCGCAACTAATGTAACCACTGCCAGTACTGCAACCGCCGAAATCAGCTTGTTGTATCTCATCGAAACTGTTCTCCAAAGCGAGGTTCTGTAAAACGAATATAGCGGCGACTCTTGTCGGTGATATCGCCCGCCAATTGCCCGCACGCGGCGTCTATATCTTCGCCTCGCGTGGTGCGCTTTAATGTTAGTACACCTGCTTTGATAAGAATCTGACTAAAGCGTTCCATCGATTCTTTACTAGAGGTGCGGTAACCCGAGGTTTCAAACGGGTTAAACGGTATTAAGTTAACCTTGCCAGGAAACGATTTAAGCAACCGCGCCAGTTGGCGAGCATGCTCTGGCTGATCATTTACACCATCAAGCATCACATACTCAAACAATACCTTCTTTTTGCGCTCACCTTGAACGTAACGCCAGCAAGCATCCATGAGTTGTTCAATATTGTATTTTTTATTCAGTGGCACTAATTCATCGCGCAGCTCGTCGGTAGGTGCGTGTAACGACACGGCCAGTGAGCAATCAATTTCGTCAGTAAGTTTATCCATCGCAGGTATAACACCAGAGGTGCTCACGGTTACTCGGCGCTTGCTCAAACCATAAGCTCGATCATCCATCATTAATCGCAAGCTGGGTATCAGCGCTTTAAAATTTAGCAGAGGTTCGCCCATTCCCATCATGACAATATTGGTAATACGCTGATGAGCCGTTTTAGGATTACTGGATAATAAGTTTGTCGCTAACCAAAGCTGACCAATTATTTCGCTAACACTAAGGTTACGAGCAAAGCCTTGCCTGCCGGTGGCACAAAATGAACAATCAAGCGCGCAACCTACCTGTGAGGAAACGCACAGGGTGCCGCGGCCTTTTTCAGGAATGTAAACGGTTTCTATCCGATTCCCATCATGCAAATTAAATAACCATTTGCAGGTGCCATCGCTGGAAAGGTGATCCTCATCGATCTGTGGCAATTCCAGCGTGGCAGTAGCCGCTAATTTTTCGCGCAAGTTGACGGACATATCGCTCATTTGCGAAAAGTCACGAACGTTACGCTGATACACCCACTGCATTAGCTGTTTGGCGCGATAAGGCTTTTCACCTTGCTCGACAAAATAATCACGAAGACCATCGTGATCAAAATCAAACAGATTGACGGGGGTGGTTGTCATTTTACTAATAATATTTACTAATAAATTATTGGCTAAATAAGGTTTTTGCTTAGCGAGTACGCTTGCAAGTACCAGTGTCGCCAAAGAAAAACTTGATTTCTTCTGCAGCCGTTTCAGCTGCGTCAGAACCGTGACAAGCATTTTCGTCGATAGATGCCGCAAAACGCTTACGTACGGTTCCTTCAGCTGCCTCTGCGGGGTTGGTTGCACCCATGACTTCGCGGTGCTTGGCAATGGCGTTTTCACCTTCAAGCACCTGAACGATTACTGGGCCAGACGTCATGAAGCTCACTAGATCATTGTAGAAAGGACGTTCTTTGTGCACAGCGTAAAATTCGCCAGCTTGTTCTTTGCTTAGGTGCATCATCTTGGCAGCAACGATGCTCAGGCCAGCGCCTTCAAACATTGCGTAGATTTCGCCGATAGCGTTCTTTGCAACTGCGTCAGGTTTGATGATGGATAGGGTTTGTTCAACAGCCATTAAAGGGCTCCAAAAAAGTGTGTTTAGACAACCCACCATTGTAGCGTGTTTGGCATGTACTTGCGCGGCTAAACCGGCCTACACAGCCGGTTTTGAGCGATTTTGTGTGTTACGAGGTGGCTGCCTTAGCTTTCTTGCTGACACCGCTGAGTTTGACCGTTTTGAAGGTCAGCGGCATCTGCGAGGAGGTATCGAAACGAGCGCCCGCTTCAGCACCCGCCATAGCGATATCTTTGGCGGTTTTGTAACGTGGATAGGCCGCATGCATGGCACCAATGGCGTAGCTAGCGCCTGAACCAACAGCCCAATATTGTGAGTATTCGTACACCTCACGTAGTGAAAACATAGCAAAAATGCCGTTTCGGTTGATAAACACCGAATCTATTTGGCTGGTCTCGTAAGGATCTTCCTCAGCATCCTTGGCATTAAGGAAATAACGTTCTTTTAGTATCGGATGTAGGCGAATAAGCGTATCAAACGTGCTATCCCGGGTAGAGAAGTCGGCTTTGACGTCTTTATCATTAAATGCTCGCTCTGCCACCAATGTATGCGCTGCGCTGCCAACAATCCCCATATGGGTTTTGCCAAATGTTTGAATTTTGGAATGATGCATATCCAACGAGGCATCCAGACGGATATCCCCAAATGTGGTGAGCGTATCGGCTGCGATGCAGGCCGTACCGCCTTTACGAACTACGACTATCGTGGACAAGAGCGCTGGTATCCGTGGTTGCTAAGGTACTGATATGGCCAGTTTGCCAGAAGCCTACCTGCAGTGCTGAGACCTCACCTACAAATGAAGCGCGCCAGCGTTGCACATGTCGGCTGTCATCCTCAGGAATGTTGAAATTTATGTAAGCTACTGATATTTATGAATTAACTGTGAGTTCCCGCCTTCGCGGGGATGACATCTAACGCCTTCGTGAGGATGACAGTTAGCGCCTTTGCGGGGGTAACAGCTAGTCAGAATCTTTCAATAAAGAGAGCTGATTGGCCACCATTTGGGCATTGGGGGCTTTTTCGAGAATATCGATTGCTTCACGAAAGGCTGCAACATCCTCAAACCGACGGTAAACCGACGCAAATCGGATATATGCCACCTCATCCAGCTTACGCAACTCCTCCATAATCCATTCGCCAATCTGCCGCGATGGAATCTCCCGTTCGCCTGCCACCAAACAACGATGCCTTACCCGAGCGATGGCCTCGTCGATGAGTTCCACACTGACAGGCCGTTTTTCTAGTGCACGCTGAAAACCTGCCTGCAGCTTTGTGTCGGAAAACGGCTCTCTGCTGCCTCGAGCCTTTACGACACGCGGTAAATTCAGCTCGGCGGTTTCATAGGTGCTAAAGCGTTCTTCACATTCGGTGCACTCACGACGCCGTCTAACTTGGTCGTTGTCACCTACCAGCCGTGAATCCACGACTCGTGTATCGATCGCCCCGCAAAATGGGCAACGCATAATTGCTCCGGCCAAAAATAGCTGTTGAGAATGCGAGAGAGTAGCACAAGCGCGTATGTTAAAATCTAGCTAGCAACGCTTAATATGGCTTCATTTATGCTCTATTGATCAACATCAGCCGCCAAGCCAATGGCTTGCTAACGTCAACTCATAGCCGCTTCTCATAGCCGCTTAAAATGAACAAAGGTATACAACAAATGACTCAACCAAAGCGCGTAGCCATCACAGGTGCTGCCGGTCAAATCTGTTATTCAATGTTATTTCGTATCGCCAATGGCGATATTTTTGGGCCAGACCAACCCGTTAGCCTTCACCTGCTAGAAATCACGCCAGCTCTAGGCTTGCTAGAAGCGGTTAAGATGGAACTAGATGATTGCGCATTCCCTTTGTTGAACGATATCGTTTGCACTGACGACGCTAAAACAGCGCTGACTAAAGTCGACGCTGCATTATTTGTTGGTGCTAAGCCACGCGGACCAGGCATGGAACGCAGCGATCTAATCACTGATAACGGCAAGATTTTCAGCTCGCTAGGTAAAACACTCAATGAAGTGGGCAATCCAGATTGCAAAGTGTGTGTAGTAGGCAACCCTGCTAACACTAACGCCTACATTCTTAAAGCGAACGCTCCAAACATCAACCCACGCAACATCACAGCACTAACCCGCCTTGATCACAACCGCGCTATATCACAACTTGCTTCAAAAACTGGAAGCAAGATTGCGGATATCAAGCAAATGGTTATCTGGGGTAACCACTCAACTACTCAAGTGCCTGATATTTCTTATGCATCAGTTAACGGCAAAGCAGCATCTGACTTAGTTGATCAGAAATGGGCTCAAGAAGAATTCATTCCAACAGTGGCTAAGCGCGGCGCCGCAGTTATTGCAGCACGCGGTAGCTCAAGTGCAGCGTCTGCTGCAAATGGCGTTGTTGATCACATGGCAAGCTGGGTTCAAGGCACACCTAAAGATGACTGGGTCAGCATGGCTGTACCAAGTGACGGCAGCTACGGTATTGACGAAGGTTTGATTTATTCGTTTCCAGTTCAAATTGAAAACGGCGACTACCGCATCATCAATGATCTTGATGTAAGCGACTTTATCCGAGAAAAAATGATGGCCAGCCAGCAAGAACTACGCGAAGAGCGTGACACGGTTGCATCACTGTTGAGCTAGGTAAAACCCTCATCCTGCACTTGGTCATCCCCGCGAAGGCGGGGATGACGGGTTTACGTAGGGAGGACAGGCATTACACGGGATGACATTACTTAAGCAATAACACGCTTAAGGCGAACGATCAGCAACACCATCACTATAGCCAAATACACAAACGGCTCTATCCTATCCCCTTTGGCCAACCATACGTAATGCACAACCGCTGCACAGGCGGCGATATATACCCAACGATGTAGCGACTGCCATTTTTTACCCAAGCGCTTAACCATTGCGCGGTTAGACGTAATAGCCAAGGGCAACAAAATAAGAAATGCAACAGAGCCTGCAGTGATGTACGGCCTTTCAAGCACATCAGCCAGAATCGCCACTAAATCCAGCTGCTGATCAAGAATAAAATAAATAGAAAAGTGTACAGCCGCATAGAAAAATGCAAACAAACCAATCATGCGTCTCAACTGTACCGGCCAAGGCTTTTTAAGCCATCCGCGCAGTGGAGTAAGCACTAAACCCAACACGATAAAGCGCAAAGCCCACTCGCCTGTTTCGTCAGTGAGTACTTCTATAGGGTTGGGGCCAAGCTGATTTGTGAGGAGCGAGTACACCATACTGGCAAAGGGCACCAATGCTAAGACAAACACCAATGGTTTTAGCCACCAGCGTTTAGCCCATGTTCGTCGCTTGTTTTCAGACGTAGATGCAGACGTCGCTTTAGAAGGTGTAGATGGAGAGTTTTGCAATGCCGTGTCCATGATTAATTGAGCTAATGCAGTATTAGTCGCTCACTGCACTAGCTCAACTTTGGAACCGTGTATCAAGTTTAGTAATGCTTTTTGAGATCCATATCTGCATACAACGGGGCAGCCAATTCAGCATAACCATTTAAAAATTGAGTATCAATCTTAGGTGAAAACAACGCGGCTAGGCCGGAGGTATCACCTGAGAGGCGTCGCTCCTTAGCCTGACTCCAACGTGGGTGGCTGACATCAGGGTTAACGTTACTGTAAAAACCGTATTCATTTGGCGCTGATTTGTTCCAGCTAGTCGGTGGTTGCTTGTCAGTAAAGCTGATGCGCACAACTGACTTGATACTCTTATAGCCATACTTCCAAGGCACAACCAATCGCAACGGCGCACCATTCTGATTGGGTAGCTCATTGCCATACATGCCCATAGCCATGAATGTAAGTGGGTTCATGGCTTCATCGATACGCAAACCTTCAACATAGGGCCAGTCCAATACAGGCCTACGCATTCCAGGTAGTTCAGGGTCATTAATCGTTTCAAACGCTACGTACTTAGCTTTGGAGTTAGGTTTAAAACGTTTAAGTAAGGCACCTAGCTCAAAGCCATTCCATGGAATAACCATTGACCAGGCTTCAACGCAGCGCAAACGATAAATACGTTCTTCAATTGCATGAGGCTTTAGGATATCTTCAAGGGTAAAGTTTCCTGGTGCATCACATTCTCCGTCAACTACTACGCTCCACGGCGAGGTTTTTAGCTTGTCAGCGTTGCGTTCTGGATCAGCTTTGTCAGTGCCCAGCTCGTAAAAATTGTTGTAGGTGGTAGCCGTTTCAAAGCTTGTTGTTTCTTCGTCAGTGCTGAGTTCACTTTCTGAAATTTTGGCCTTTAGTGGGATGGCCTTAGCTCCTTTAGCCATTGCCGGCGCTGCAATGCTGCCAGTCAGGCCCATCGCCAGCGAAGCCTGCATGATTTGACGGCGACGTGCAAAGAGCGCAGGATCCGTGATCTCGCTGCTACGAATGCCTGCAAGCTTACTCCAGTCTATTTTTGCCATGCTTATCTCCAGTTATTGCCTTCCGACACCGACAAATTAAAATAATTCCTATTTGTTGCCTATTTCTGAGCATCAAACGCCCAAGGATCTATTCTGAGTATATGCACAAGATCTTGGGTAAATCAGTCTAAAAGCAGTAACCGTACCCATCTGAACCCAATTAACCCCTTTCATAGCCGTATTGACGCCCTATTTGGCCCGATTCCTGCCATTAACACCATGTGAAAAGCGGTAAAGAATAGCCTTGTGGAAGTTATAGACGGAAATCAATCAGATCCCAGCAAAGCGCGCAATGATGCGCGAGGCACAACTGCGCTCATGCGCCGCAAGGACGACCGCCAGGAAGATCAACGAAACCTTAATTGGATAATGCGCGATACAGACATCGGGCTTAGACCACACTCACCTCTTGCCTTAGCCGACGTATTGACCAGTGAAGGCGGTACCTTTGTATTGGTAGCCGCCGCCGATGACACAGCAGACGCACAGATTGTTGAAACTGAATCTGTAGTATCAATGCGCAAGCATCGACAACAAAAAAAGCTTCGCAATAGCGCCAATTTGTTATCCACACATGACAACACTCAACTACTCGAACGTTGCCGCCAAACATTGGTCGACAATGCATTAATCAAGCAAGCAGGCTTACGCAGAATCTATCTCGCAGCGGGCTTTATCAACATAAAACTTGAACCAAGCGCTAACACTGAATCCAGCTCACTACGAGCACCGTTACTTTTTTATCCTGCTATATTAGCCCGAAGCACGCCAAGTGAAACGCAACAAGCTGACGACACAGACTATATCGTTAAAATAGAAAGCGGCGAGCCTGACACTAACCCATCGCTTCATGCCCTTTGCAGCGAGCATATGGGTGTTGAACTGCCTGAATACGATTCAGAACAACCACTACAAGATTACTTCGCGCAAGTGGCTGCGGCCATAAGTCAGCATAGCGAGTTAGAGCTAGAATTTGAAATTGCCCTTGGCACAGCCGCTCCACCGCAAGGTACGGTATTACCAGAACCTGCTCTACCCGAGCTGCCAGAGAAGTTTGATGCAAAAGTAGCGAAAACAATAACTGACAATAAAACGTTGCAAGAACTCGACACCGTATTGAATTTACTGCGTGATTACTCTCTGCCCTTCGCACGAGTGCACGCAGGTGCCGCTGAATCACAAGGCAGTGCAGAGATATCCGAATTGCGTAAATACTCGAGCAAGCTCTCGGCGGCCGGTGTTGACCATATTGAATTTAATAAATTACCCGAACTACCTGAAAAAATTCACTCATGGGTAACGATGGCCGAAAAAGCGCTGCGCTGCGAAACCGTTAAAAAGATAGTTAATAATCCATCCATTAGTACGCGACACTTAATAAAATTATCAAGCGTGATTGAACTGCTGGATAAATCGCCTGCTCATTTAGAAGAGTATCGCCATGCAGACCTATCATTTTCAGCCACTCCTGGCCTACTGCGCAGAGCTCGCCATCAAGCACGGCTGATTGAAGAGGAATTGGAATCGCTCCAAACTTACTTTGTGTTGGACAAGGTTCCTGCTAAGCCACAATTGCTGAGCTTAATAGAAGAGCTTGGTGGCACGCTTGATACTGGCCCCGATATCGTTGACGCAGAATACTTCAATGCGCGCCGACAATTTATGGAATTTAGTATCGAAAAACCTGCCAACCTTACTCCAGAGCATCAGCGCATGCTAAGTAAGCTTGCTAAGGTGCTACGCTTTCGCGAGTTGTTTGTTAACAACACTGAATATCGACTGGCTCTTGGCCCGGGTTATCGCGGATTGCGAACCAACTGGGACAAGCTGGAAGAAATCTTGGATTACTCGCAAGAGTTTGCATCGGTAGTTGAATCCGAATCCATTGCTGCCACTGCGCTGGGTAACTGGCCCGAATTTAGAAATGCGTTTGTATCCGAACTTGAGCTTTTGCAAGTATCAGCTGATGCACTTTATCGATTAATCACTATTAGTGGTACGGCTTGGCAACACAAAACAGTTGAGCAACTGCTTGCCAGATCACTAGAAACAGCACAAAAACTTCGTGATTGGCACAAAGAGTATGGCGAAGCAAAACAATACCAAGGCCACACTCCTGCATCCGTTCTTGCTCAATTCACCGGCAAGTCTCGCGAAGATGTTATCACTGAGATCCATGTGGGGGAAACACAAGCACAAATCGATAACCACTTAAGTGTTGGCCAAACAACCGCTGAATCAGTAGTGGATACAATTAAGTGGCTACGTGAAGCGAGTAACACAGCCATCGCCAATGAGCTGGATATTGAAGCGATCGTGGCGCACTCTGGTGGCGATGCGTCTTAGTCTCGATCCCGTCATCCTCGCGTAGGCGAGAATCCAAGTATGGTTGCAGATGGATCCCCGCCTTCGCGGGGATGACGAACTCTTCGCGTAGATGAGGGTTAAACTACGCTAAAATATTCCTTACCCACAAACACCATCGCACTCATATCCTTCAGCTCATTCCACAAATCGTCATCAATCTGATAACTAATCTCTAATCCTTCAGTACCCGTTTCTTCAACTGCATGAGGCTCAAATACGCAAACCAATTGAGTTCTTGATAGATCTAGCTTTTTAATACCTTCATGCAAAATGGCTTGTTGGATTTCCTTAACCGTACACACACCATCATCGTCTCCTTCTAACGATTTAAGCGTGCCGTCAGCGCCGAGTGCACGTTGAAAGCACCAGCTCTCCCCGCCTTCTTCTGGGTCAGACTCTTCAAAGAATAGATT
>CALGND010000094.1 GCA_937958675.1 uncultured Granulosicoccaceae bacterium | reverse complement strand
TATTGGAGGCGGTTCATCGCCGGTAACCAACAACAGCGCCAATAATGAGCCTTCAAATAACCAACCATCGAATGATCAAGCTAGCAGTAGCTTCGGTGCACCATCCAACCCACGAGGCTCGCAAACAGGCAATGGAACAGTTCAGTGGGAATGGGATGCAGTATCAGGTGCAAGCAACTATGAGGTTGCGGTGGATGGCGCTCAATACCACGTCACTAGCGATACCCGCTTTACCAGCAACGGTCTATGGAACGGCGAACACTCGATGTCAGTTAAAGCTATTAATAACAACTGGCAATACAGCGAGCAATCCAACACAGTAAAAGTGATTGTTAGTGATAACGGCGGTAACACAACGAATACACAAGTCAGCAATCCACAGCCGACGCCCATTGTTAACAATCCGCCACCACAAGACGACAACGGACTTATTGACCCGCAGTCTTGGGGTATGCCGGACGCATCACGTGAAGGCTACGAGTTGGTGTTCAGTGACGAATTTAACGGAAACTCGCTTAATCCCGCTCGTTGGAACACACAATTACGATGGGACGGTGAGTTCAATGGTGAGCGATATGAGTATCGTGTAATCAACGGTGAGGATCAATTCTACGTCAACACGCTTGCTGAAGATCAGGAACACTTAAACGTTGTTCCTCAACTACACAATCCCTTCCAGTTTGATGGAAACCGACTAGCAATCAGAGCTGTTCGAAACCCGCAATACACGGGTAACCGAGGCCTTACGCATGGCCCGCTGCGAGATATCTTGCCGCAGCAGCCTTTCTTGTCAGGCGCTCTGACAACGTACGACAAATTTAACCAAAAATATGGCTACTTTGAAGCCCGCATCAAAATCCCGAGTGCAACAGGCACCTTCCCGGCATTTTGGTTGCATCACCAAAATCAGCGCAGTCAAGGCACGGCTAGAACCGAAATTGACATAATGGAAAACCTAGGCCATGCGCCTTGGTATATCTATAATTCATTCCATTACTTTACTAACGTCAGCACCAATTACGGTGGCGACGATCATTTTATTAAGCCATACCCATCTGGCCAGTTTAGCAACGGTACCAATTTCAGCGAGAACTACCATACCTATGCTGTTGAATGGAGCCCTGGCTACGTAGCCTACTATCTCGATGGCCAGCGAATAAGCGAATTGTGGAACGGAGCTGTAGACCGCGAAAATCTCTACATCATCATGAATCTTGCAATTGGTGGCGATTGGACAAATTTCGCCACTAACTCAGGTGGTTTGGGCCGAGCAGGCAACGATCACTTCCCTAATCAAAATGATATCAACACTTGGCAGAACCCTGCTTTGGAGATCGATTGGGTTAGAGCTTACCGTCGTCGGTAACGTCAGAACCTGACAGCACAACGGCAAGGAAGCCAAGTGTGCAGAATTATCCTTTAATTTATATCGCTAATCGTCTAGCAAATCACCAGTCTGAGCACTCAGCTAGTGCTTTAGCTACATATGTAGACAAAAGCCGGAGGGAAGTTTAAAACCATTGCAGTTTTCTCTACCTGGCTGAAATGCTGTTTTAACTTGTCCTGAAATGCCCGCCCCCTAGAAAACATATTAAATGGGAAGTACGCGTAAGTTAAGAACTTCCCGCCTACAGCCAAATTACTGGCCACCTCAGATAATATTTTATCCTGCCGTTCAGCTGAAAAAACGACCCAAGGTAATCCGGAAATAATACGGTTACATTCAACAATGCCGTGTTGAGCTAGGAGCTCAGTTAAGTCTTCTGCAGAACCCAGTGCGATCTGCTCAACTCTTAATTGCTCCACCAACTTGCCGGCAAAGCTCTCATTTTGCTCAATTCCCAAGTACGGTACTGACTCATCGAGTTGCTCAAGAATTTTATGAGTGAAACTTCCGCTACCCGGCCCAAGTTCAACCACGGCGCTCGCTAAATGTAAATCCGCATGTTCAATCACCAGATTTGACAGATTCTGCGAACTGGGAGTTACCGCTCCAACACTAAATGGGTGCTTTATGGCTTGAAGCAGGAAGGCGTTTGAGTTCATGTTGGTCGTTCAATGATCAACTGAAAGCAGAAGTATATAGGATGCCATCGATCGATAGTTGTCATGAGAACGATATGAGCAGTAGTGGCGCTAAAGAACTGCCAAGAGTCCGTCAGGGAAAAGCGCAAGCTCGCCCGCTTTTAGAGTTTTAATCTCAACCCATGTGGCTGTACAATCGGCGCCGCTATCCTCGGAAAATGCAATCACACTTTTAGTATATAAAGACTTATCCACAAGCGATACGCCGGTTGCGAAGCAATACTCATGACCCAACACACCTTCATGGTCGTAGATATTTTCAAAAACTCGCCAACTGCCGGTTATCACGATTTCAGTATTTAGCTCTTCAGAAAATTCACGGGTTAGCGCAGCCTCTCTGGTCTCTCCAGGCTCGATCGTACCGCCCAAGGGGCGCACACCTTTAACTTTGCCCTTATCGTTAAAAACATCCATTGCCAGCAGCTTGCCCTTGTTCATACAAATGCCCAACACCTTAGCTTGGACACCCGCTTGCGGACGCCATTTGTGACTGCCTTTTTTTGCCATGCTACGCCTGTGCTTTTATACTCATTTGTGAAGATTAACGATACCGTATTTTAAGCCTTTGAGCTCGTTCTCGATGAATGACGTATAAGCTGCTTGAGATGATAATAACAGCGCCTGCTAAGGTATACCGGCTGGGATAAACTTGCCAAATAACGATGTCAAACAAGAGTGTCCATAAAACCCCGGTGTACTCAAACGGTGTTATTTGCGACGCCTCAGCAATAGAAAAGGCTTTAGTCATCGAAAAATGACCAGCCAAAGCAAACACGGCTAGCAAGAGCACTCCCAAATACATCTGCCATTCGATATTGCTCCAAAACCAAGGTAGCAAAAACAACGAAACCACACCTACGCCTAAGTTATATGACAATACCAATGAAGTGACTGACTCTGTTCTGGCTAAATATTTCCCGCTGATAAAGAGCGCAGAGTAAGCAACACTCGATATCAACACTAATAGGTAGCCCTTAAGTTCTCCACCGCTCCAGGGCATCATTGCTAGCGCTACACCACAGTAGCCCACCACAACAGCCATCCATCGGTGTACGCCAACCTTTTCTTTTAGAACAACAATCGACAACAGCGTAGTAAAAAATATTGACGAGAAAAACACCACTACGGCCGCAGTGAGAGGTAAATAGTGAATACCGACAAAAAAACTAAATGGCGCAATGAACCCAAGCATCCCGCGAATGCCCTGAGCAATTGGCCGCGTTGGCACAAGTTTGTCGCTTTCGCCCTTTATCCAAAAATAAAGAATCACACACGGCACAATGATGACGCTACGCAGCGCCAGTAGTTGAATGGGCGTCGCCGAGTGTTCCATCAGCCACTTTGCAATAGCATCCATTGTGCTTAGAAAGCACATTGCAAGCAGCATCAGCACAATACCTGAGAACTCACCAATTGGCGCTTTTACACTTTTAGTCAAAAGAAACATTGCTCGGTCGTTTATTAGACATCGCTGCACTTACCATTAAATTTAGTCGCACTGCCGATTTGATACCCTAACTAGCATAAGCGTTTAGGCTTTTACTAACCATGTGTATCTAGGAACAACAGCAGGGGCTCAGGAAGTAATGATTGTGAATCAGTTAAGCTTTAATTTTTAAGCTGCAGCAAGCTATGGGTCATCTCAAACCCATTTTTAGCAATGACGACAGTATGCCTTCCCCTCGTTAGCTGCAGCTTATCGAAAACATTGCAAACTATCAGCATATTCAACATCTCGGATGGCTTAATTGGTCATAATGTATCCTCAATACACCGTAATTGTCTGGTGCGCAGCAAGTAGGCTATGCATATGAAACTAAGCAAACCATTATTGATAAGCGTTTTCTTTACTGGCGGAACAATTGTTGGCGCTGCAGCAAGCTGGGCTTTAACACCTTTTTTGCGCACAGCACATACAACGTCAACCGCATCAGCGCCGTCGCTTACATCAACTGAATCGATACAGTTAGATCAACCATCGAATCAACAGCTAGGCCAATTACCTAACAACCCTTTTAGCTCTAGTACTAACGTTTCCAATAATACTGTTCAATCAACGGTCTCTACCAACATCAGTAGTACGTTCACACTACAGGAACAAAAAGCCCACAAGTGGCTAGAGGTTGGCGATCGATCAAGCTATCGACAACAGTTGCAAGCACTTAATCATATCGCCTCAGCCAGCGAAGATGAGCTTATAGAAATCATTAACGCAGTCGAACGAGATACACATCGAGCCTATGAAAAAGCCTGGGTATATCGAGCGGCAATCCAGCGATGGTCGGAGCTTAACTCTCAAGCGGTTGTTTTGCACCTTGAAGAGCTCATGTCAGGCGGCGTCATGCAGTCAATGAACCACCCTTATGAGCTTATGCGGGCACTAGCAATGACAAACTACGATGCCATGTCTCAGTGGTTGGATAATCTAGACCCTAAACAAAACAAGCACATCATCAATCAAGCTTATTCCGTGCTCGCTGAATCAAACCCTAAAGCAGCCCTTGAACAAATAATGCAAAACACTAGCAACAGCAACATACAACAACAGTCGATTGAACAGGTAGTGATGCACTGGTCTAATCAAGATCCGATAGCAGCAATGGAGTGGATGGACCAAAACCCTGACTGGGTTAAAAGCAGCCATACGAAAGAGATGGCGATAATGAATATTATGCATGCCGACCCACAAGCTGGCTTAGCAATGATAGAAACAATCACTAATACGCAGAGCAGAATGAACATGCAGGCCGAGTATGCATCGCAGCTTGCTAATTCATCTCCCGAAGAAGCATACTCTTGGGCAAGTAATCTTAGTAACAGCTCCGCCCGCAGCTATGCTCAACAACGCGTACTAGAAGTATGGAGCTATAGTAGCCCTGATACCGCCATTAACTTCGTTTCAAGTTTGCCCGATGGTGAAATTAGTGAGAGTGCTTTACACAGTTTATACAGTTCAGCAGCAGCCATCAAAGGTATGGCAGATCCTGCTAGTGCCATGAGCTGGGTCGATACCCTACCCGATCTATTTGCACAGACCGCACGCCAAACCGTTTTTCATACTTGGGTTGAACAATCCCCTGAAGATGCTTTGCAATGGGTTGAATATTCAAGCGACCCACAAGTACGAGATTCCTTAGTGCAATCAATCGCACCAATGATTAGCCATAGTGATTTGGATTTAGCGTTAAGACTGTATCCCGAGATGAGCCCCGATGCTCAATCACAAATGGCGTACGGCATAACGCAACAGCTTTATTACAATGACCCTTCAAGCGCTGAAAGTTGGGTGAGCACCTTGCCGCAAGGCCCGGCAAGTGTAGAGGCTACCAGCATGCTGGTGATGTTAATGTCAGAATCGCAACCACTACAAGCGCTCGAAATGGCAATACAACAACCTAGCGAAGTTCGAACTGAACTATTAATGCAATTAACTTATAGCGTCTCGAGCCAGCAATCGGCGTTATTTCAAAACTGGGTGGCTACTGCCGACTTAACCGCAGAGGAACACCAGATGATATCCGAAGCCACTAGGCAAATGAATGCAGATGACCCGGTTCAATTTCAGAGCACGCGCCCTTTTATGATCGACGAAAATTTTCAACAGATATACAGACACTAAGTCGATCCCGCAAAGACGACTCGCCTTTGCGGAAACGACGTTTACTATCTAGAGTGACCCGAGTCAGTTCTTCAGATAAGTCTCCAACGAATCATCCAGTGCTTCAGACCACTTAGTGTGATGCTTGGGTGCCATTGAACCAGTCATTGCCGACTTATATCCATTGTCGCGAAAGGTCATGATATTTTCTTTCTTGTGTTTCTTCCACTGAAAGAACGCTTCGTTCGCCGCATCAACATCAAACGTTGGATAATCAGTGTCAGCGATTAGTTCTTTTACGTAGTCGCCTTGGTAACGAATTGCACCGTAATCATCCTCTATCGCATCTTCAGCTGCAACGCGCGCGACAACGTCTGCGGCTCTTGCCGCTTCATCTGGCACTGAGATTTTGCCCATAATGACATCACGTGCATACCAGGCTTGTGCGTCGAACATATTAAATGTGTACCACTGATCTTGCATGCCTAAATACATCACCGCAGGATTACCATTAAACACAACGCCCTTATAAAGGTCAGCAGATGCCAAGCGATTTGCCGTGTGAAGCGTCAGCGATTCAGACATAAACGGAAAGTGATGCTGATAGCCAGTGCACAAAATAACCACGTCCACTTTTTTGCTACTGCCATCTTTAAAGTGGGCTGTGTCTTTGTCCAGCTTTTGTAGTAGCGGAACTTCTTGCCAATTGTCGGGCCAGTCGTAGCCCATCGGCGCAGTACGATGACTCACCGTGACTGATTTACACCCGTATTTCCAGCATTGACTACCGATATCTTCGGCAGAATAGCTGGTGCCAATGATCAATACATCTTTGTCTTTAAATTCTAAGGCGTCGCGAAAATCATGCGCATGCATGACACGCCCAGAAAACGAGTCAAAGCCTTCAAAGTGAGGCACATTCGGTGTCGAGAAATGGCCATTAGCAACAACTACATAATCAAACTCTTCTGTTTGCTGAGTATCGTTAACCAAATCGTGTGACGTGACATTAAATTTACCTGTCGCTGTGTCTTCTTCAACCCAACGCACCGGCGTGCGAAAGCGAATCCATTTTCGTACATCCGCTTTTTCCAAGCGGCCTTGGATATAGTCAAACAATACAGCGCGAGGCGGATAGGATGCGATTTGTTTACCAAAGTGTTCTTCAAAGGTGTAGTCAGCAAACTCTAACCCCTCCTTAGGACCGTTAGACCATAGATAGCGATACATACTGCCGTGCACCGGCTCACCATATTCGTCAAGGCCAGTGCGCCAAGTGTAGTTCCACAAGCCACCCCAGTTATCTTGCTTTTCAAAGCACACAACTTCAGGGATTGACTCGCCCTTAGCTGCTGCGGATTGAAAAGCTCTGAGTTGTGCTAACCCGGATGGGCCTGCTCCGATAACGGCTACTCTCATGTTCCTAGTTGCTCCTTTGGCATGTGATTGCCAGCAACTCTAACCGAATTAAGCCCAAATTTCCAGGCTGGTATATTTTTGGTTTTTTTAACGGAATGACAAGGGTGTGTTGACCACGGCAAAATTCTTAAGGTAGCAATTTGGCGTTGCAGCGTAAGAGGCCTTAAACCGTCAAAGGCGAGATCAAGCGAGGCTCTACCCCGTTCAATCCCGCCTTGTCCGTTCTCACCGTTTAGGGCATTACTTAAAGCTTCGCAATTCCACTCGTCGATTAGTTTTACGACCGGCAGCAGTAGCGTTATCCGCAATTGGCGCAGATTCACCAAATGCTTTTGCTTTTAAACGTTTTTGCGAAACGCCTTTTTGGACAAGATACCGTGCAACTGATATCGCTCGCTTACGAGACAATGACAAGTTGAAATTGTCAGCACCTTCGTTGTCGGTATGTGCCTCAATTGAGATATTAATCTTTGGAAATTTTAACAACTGTGCTACCACGTTATTAAGGACCGAATAAGCTTCCACAGTCAATTGAGCTGAATTCACTTCAAAGGTAATACCCTCAACTACACCAACAAACAATTCGCACCCTTGCTCATCAACCGGCGTACCAACACCCGTATTAGCACAACGATCGAGTCGATCGATAACACCGTCGTTGTCGGAGTCTTTGGCTACTGGCACAACTGGCTTAGGCTTTGTCACTATCGCTGGCTTAGGCTTAATAACTGGCGCAGGTTTTGGCTTAACTGCAGGTTTCGGAATAACCTTAGGTTTAGGCGCTGCTGTAACAGCGGGCTTAGGGACAGGTTTAGGTTTCACTGCAGGTTTTGGCGTAGGCTTTTTGGCCGGCTTAGTAACCACCCTAGTGTTTCCACTATTATGACCAAAACGATAAAGCAAACCTAGTTGCCCGTATTGCACATCGCCATCAAATGAAATAAGCTCACCGCGCACACCCAAACCGTTTTTCATGGCGTATTCGAAGCCTATACCCACTAGAAAATGCGAGGGGTTTACCTGTTCTACATCCGCTTCGCCATAGCTGTTATTTAGTGTACCCGCACCCGCACGTATGTAACCGAGAAAGCCTTCTCTATTGAATAGATTTTCATCATTACTACTGGCGTACAACAACACGCTTGCGCCCATAGTTTGATATTCAATGGTATCGGTTACTGCAGGGTTCGCACGTTCTTTTATCGTGGCTTCACCAAGCTGCGTAAAATGCAATTCAGCCGTTATGCGTTTATTGAAATCGTATCCTAAAGCGATCTGAAACCCAGTGCTATTGCTAGAATCGTTCTCCCAACGCGTGCCCTCGGTCTCCGGGTTCAGCATACTAACACCGACACCTCCCGCCAGATAGATACCACGATCAAACTTAGTTGGCACCCGGCCAACCTCTTGAGCTTGCGTATTCGCAGCAGCAAACGCTAAAAGCACAATCGCAATTGCTCTTCGTCGCCTGATCGCTATTCCAATCACCGCCGCTAAAAGCAACAGTAGTAAGCCTGAGTCAGTTGATGCACTACCAACACTACAACCACTTCCGTTAATACCAGTACGTACTGGTTGCTCGTTTTCAGCTTCTAAATAATCAGGGATTGAATCAGCATCAATATCAGGTAAAGCTGCCCCTAAGCCATTACTGCCTAATTGATCCGAAAATCCATTGCCATCAGCATCAGCATCGTACGCATCGATAATACCGTCGAAGTCAGTATCTACCGCCTCTGGATTAGCGTCGCTATCTGCTACATCAATGATTCCGTCGTTATCAGCATCATTGCCACCCGCTTGATCTATGTCAATTAGATCCGGTATACCGTCATTGTCGCTATCCTGAAGCTCATCAACAATACCAAGCTGGTTAGGAGTCTCAACTTCAGCCGCATCAGAAATGCCATCGTTGTCGCTATCGAGTTCAAGGTGGTTAAACACCCCATCTTGATCCGTATCTTCTATTTGAATCGGAGCAAGCAACAAGCTATCATCCAGACCATCACCATTGCTATCCACAAAGCCTTCGATCACACCATTACCACGGAAATTATCGCCACGCGCTTCATTTAAGTCTGGCGTACCATCTTGATCCGAATCAACATCTCGATAGTCAGGTATCAGATCGTTATCTGTATCAACCAATAACACCGGCGACAAGTCAAAACTATCGTCCAGGCCATTACCGTTAGCGTCAAGGAAATTATCAACACGCCCGTCACGATTAGCATCATCATGATCCGCTTCAATCGCATCAGTGAGCCCGTCGTTATCGGAGTCAATATCAATATAATCTGGCACTTGATCCGCATCTGAATCTACTGGCGTTAGACCCAACGTCGATAAGCCCGCATCTTCAAAACCATCGTGCAAACCATTTTGATTTTGATCAATAAAGTCATCGATTTGGCCATCGTTATTAGCATCAATACCTCGATTCTCGATATAGTCCGGTAATCCGTCATTATCGCTATCTAAATCAATGGCATCGTCGAGCCCATCGTTGTCAGAGTCTTTGCCTGCTTCAAGCTGATCGATCACGCCGTCATTATCCGAATCCAAATCAAGCGCATCGATTACGCCATCGTTGTCACTATCCGTTCCACCTTCCTGGAGATCTGGAATGCCATCACTGTCTGAATCTCTGTCGAGGAAGTTTGGTATACCATCACCATCAGTATCAGCTAAACCCTCGTCACTATCAGGCACACCATCAGCATCCGAGTCGCTATCAAGGTAATCAGGGATGCCATCGGCATCGCTATCAATTGATCCCTCAAGCTCATCAGGAATTCCGTCACCGTCTGAATCCGGATCAAGATAATCAGCCACACCATCGCCATCGCTATCAGAGCTGCCCTCAACAGCGTCAGTGATCCCATCACCGTCAGTATCGGCGGTAGTGTTAACCTCGATATAATCAGGCACACCATTGCCATCCGCATCAAGCTCACCCTCAGCTGAATCCGGCGTTAGGTCGTTATCTGAATCAGTATCAACATAGTTTGGCACTCCATCATTATCGGTATCGACGACACCTTCAATAGAGTCATTAATGCCATCGCCATCTGAATCAATATCCAGATAGTTCGCTAAGCCATCATTATCTGTATCGTCACGACCTTCAGCACTGTCTAGAATGCCGTCGTCGTCCGAGTCAGTATCGACGTAATCTAATATGCCATCACTATCGGAGTCGGCAGAACCTTCATAAATATCAATAATGCCATCATCGTCCGAGTCAAAATCGATAAAGTCAGGAATCCCATCGTTATCTGTATCGATGTTACCTTCAACACTATCCGGTATACCGTCGTTATCCGAATCGGTATCTAGATAGTTCGGTATTCCGTCAGCATCCGGCGCATTGATCTGCTCGTCCGCATCGTCGATACCATCACCATCAGAATCAGTATCGATAAAGTTAGGTAGGCTATCGCCATCCGCATCACCTGCGCCTTCAATCGCATCGGTCAATCCATCGTTATCAGAATCGGTGTCGCGGAAATCTGGAACACCATCACCATCGGTATCACCTTGAGGTTCAGCAGTATTAGGAATACCATCGCCATCGATGTCAGCATCGAGGGCATCCGAAACACCATCTCCATCTAAATCGTCACCATCAGTTGGATTACCACCTGTAGTACCGTCAGTAGTGCCACCGGTAGTGGAGTCATTATCCAGGTAATCCGGAATACCATCTGCATCTGTGTCGATGGGATTGTTAGGGTCGCTACCCAACTCAACCGCATCATCAATGCCATCTCCATCAGAATCGGTATCAATATAGTCAGACACACCATCGCCGTCAGTGTCGATTACACCCTCACTACTATCAGCTATACCATCGCCATCAGCATCAACATCAAGAAAGTCAGCAACACCATCATTATCAGTATCAATAACACCCTCTAGTTGATCGTCGATTCCATCGTCATCTGAATCAATATCAAGGAAATCAGGCGTGCCATCATTATCGGTGTCCGTTGGAACCCCTGACGGTGCTTCGCCCGCTTCAAGGCTGTCAGCAATACCATCGCCGTCACTGTCAACATCTATTGCATTTGGTAGACCGTCGCTATCGACGTCGGCTAGCGTTTCGAGGGCATCTAACAAGCCGTCTTCATCTGAATCTAAATCTAGATGATTCGGGATGCCATCACCATCAACATCAGCCGTACCAAGAGGGCCCGCCTCTGGACTGCCGGCTGATGGATCCGCCAGCGCTTCTTCAGCATCTGAAAGGCTATCACCATCAGAATCTGTATCCAGATAATCAGGCAGCAGGTCACCATCAGTATCAACATCACCTTCTAATGCGTCTAAAATACCATCGTTATCTGAATCAAGATCCAGATAGTTCGGCAGGGTATCTTCGTCTATGTCATTCTCACCGGATGCTGGGTTATTCTCAACGCTATCGTCGATACCATCACCGTCCGAATCTACATCCAAGAAATCCGCTACACCATCAGAATCGGTATCTCGAGGGCTGCTACCGTTACCTGCTTCAGTTGAATCATCTATGCTGTCACCATCTGAATCGGTATCAAGATAGTTTGGTAGCGAATCACCGTCTACGTCGTCTGTGCCTTCCAACATATCCAGGATGCCATCGTCATCAGAATCAGTGTCAAGATAGTTCGGGATATTGTCTCCATCAACATCGTCGGTACCCTCGATAGCGTCACTAATCCCATCGTTATCAGAATCTATAACCGTGTTGTTATCAAGATAGTCCGGTTGCCCGTTATTGTCTAAATCAAGTACACCTTCATCGGCGTCAGCCAGGCCATCGCCGTCCGAATCCAAATCAATGTAGTTTGCAATTCCATCGTTATCAGTATCAATTGCGGTTTCAATTGAGTCATCAATGCCATCACCGTCAGAGTCTGTGTCAAGACGATTTACAATGCCATCCAAATCAGTATCGATTTCTCCTTCAATAATATCTGCAATGCCGTCACCATCAGTATCTATCGTGGTATCAATAACGACGGTAAACGGGGTAACAACACTATTGCCAGCTGCATCGACTGCTATTGCTTGAAGATCGTTTATTGAGTCAAACAATGGGAATGCTGGCGTACACTGCCAAGTGCCAGCACTAACGATAGCTTCACAAAAGGGAATATTATCGACATTCCTGATCTCCACCACTGCGCCATCAGGTAAATCTGTATTACCCAATAATGCTGGGCTAGTTAAATAGGTGGGGCCGATGTTTTCTGCAGTTAACGTCGGCGCTGCAGTATCCAGCACTGCATTACTTATTGCAGGAGCCGCACTATTTCCGATAGCATCATCGACTGTAGCTGTAATCGTAATTGAACCGTCATCAAGGGCTGACAAATCAACGTTAGCTACGTTCCATGCGCTTGCGCTTACCACAGCAGTATCAGTGATCGTATTAGTACCGTCGCTAATGCTGATGCTGACTACCTGAGCGTCTTCGACATCGCTAGTGGTACCACCTATTGAGACATTGGCATGCTCATCTGTACTGTATAAATTGTCTCCACCACTACCATTATCACTAATGACAATACTCGGGCCTTGCGTATCTTTATCAAAACTAGCCGATGCAGGCTGACTTGTATTTCCACTCACATCTGATTGCGTAGCAACAAGTTGCGCTACTGCCACGCCCTCCGCAACAGCGCTAAAATTAACGACCGCTTGCCAATCACCTTCCGCACTACATGACACGGATTGATTGGTCGGTACGCCGATGGATACGCTAAGCTGCACATTACCTTCACCTGCGACACAGGTGCCAGAGAGTGGAAAAGCGTCAACATTCAGTGAGTTAATAATAGGTGATGTTGCGATAGTAACCACTGGCGCATTAATATCATGCTGCAGCGTTTGTGTTGCGCTGACCGCAGCATTACCCGCCACATCTTGCACATCAGCAACAACGGTCACTGATTCATTTAGTGCTTGAGCTGAGCTTGCGGGCAACACAGTTGACCAGCTACCCGCCACATTGACTGTAGCGAGCAGTGTGATACCACCATCAAGAGTGATGCTGACGTTCTGGCCTGTTTCAACTCCAACAGTGCTACCTGATATCACTATATCAGTGTCGTCTTCGAGAGCATTAATAATGTTATCAATTGCAATCACATCCAACGCAATCGTTGGTGCAGTTAGATCAACGATCAGTTCATTAGTCGTTGCATCGCTTGAGCTATTGTCTGCTAAATCGGTTACTACCGCATCAACCGAGTAAGTTGCTTCGGCCAATGGAGCATCAACAGGAATTTGCAACGACCAATCATTGCTCGAGAGAACTAAGCCGTTGGCTGTGGTATACGCTACACCATCAACCGTCACCGTTAGGATATCTCCTTCTGACAGGTTGGCAGTACCATTAATGACTGGAGTTGCTAAATTGGTGATTTGAGCAACAACAACAGGCACAGCCGGTGCGCCCATGTCGATAGTCAATTCGCCTGCGGTTGTATCCGTGCTGGCATTACCAGCTGAGTCAGTCACAACAGCTGCTACATCATAATTACCTTGCAACAAAGCGTTTGTATCGGGGATTTCAAGTGCCCAAAATGACTCTACAACTGTCAATTGACCATCGCCTTCACTAAAAGTAAGTCCATCAACAGACACTTCGAGTATTTCACCAGCGCCAATCGTGGCGGTCCCCGTTAACGTTGGAGTACCAGTATTAGCCACCAATGCATTCACGGTAGGCACAACTGGCAAGTTTGTATCAACTGCTAATTCTTGAGTGCTGGTATCGATACTAGTATTGCCGGCTGCATCGACTACGCTTGCAACGACATCATAAGTAGCATCTGCAACTGCATCAGCTTCTGGAATTGTTAAGGTCCATATACCGCTCGGAGCCAGGAGCAACGCTTCATCCGTTAAGTCGTAGTCAATACCATTGACGCTTACAACAAGCGTTTCGCCTGCCAACACCGTTGCCGTACCCATTATCACAGGCGTGGCAGTGTTGGTCGTTAACGATATCACCGTAGGTACGGTTGGTGATGTTGTATCAATTATGAGTTCGTTAATTGTGTTATCAAATGTGGCATTACCAGCAAGGTCTATGACGTTGGCGACCACTTCGTAAACACCATCTGCTAACGCATTGTCATTGCTTACGGCCAAAGACCATGTAGCATCACCATTGTCTGTGAGTTCAACATCAACCAGAGTGTATGTCACACTATTAAGTGTTAGTTCTAGCGTTTCATCAGCCAACAGAATCATCGCACCCGTTAACACAGGCGACGAATCAGCTGTAATTAACGTATTAACAGTTGGCGCTGTTGGCACAACGGTATCCACTAACAACTCTACCGCTGTGACATCAGATGTCGTATTAGCCGCTAAGTCAGTAATGGTAGCGATTACGTCATACTCACCATCGAGTAATGCATCAGCCACTGGCACTGTAAGCACCCAACTACCATCAGGGTTCGCAAGCAAGGCTCCAGCCCCGGCGCTGTTGTACACCTGCGAGTTCAATTCGACTGATAGCGTATCGCCCGCGGCCAATAACGCTGTTCCCGTTAGCGTAGGGGTGCCCGTATTAGTCGCTAATTGATCTACCGTCGGTATTGCGCTTGGTACAGTATCCAGATCTACCTCGTGATCTGCCGAAGCCGCATTATTTCCGGCGATATCGGTAGACTCAACAACGATAGTCAATGGTCCATTTTCTAAACCTGATAAATCGACAATCGTTGACCAGCTTCCATCTAAGGCTGCAGTAACAATAGCGTCTACACTAACATCAGCAACATCTGAAAATGTCACCACCACTTCAGATCCACTTTCAGCTGTGCCGTCAACAGCAACAGAAGTCGCTTCAGCTGTGCCAATGATATTGTCAATGGCGACTGGCGTGCTTAGAGTGGGTGATACAATTTGTGTATCCAAAGTTACTGCCAGCGCTGGAGAATCCACACTAACGTTACCTGCTGCATCAGTCAGTTGATACGTAATATCAAACAAAGCATCAGCCAAAATCGCCGTCGTCACTTCAAAGCTGCCATTCGCTGCTACAACACCTGAGCCAATACTCTGACCATCTGCCAAAAGCTCTACGGATTCACCCGCGTTAGCAGTACCTGCTGGTACACTGAACACGGCATTCGCAATATTAGTAATATCGTCTGTATCGCTGCTACCAGAATCGCTCGCCGCAATTAAGTCTGGTGCTATAAGCGGTGTCGCAGGGCTAGTTGTATCTATTGTTAGTTCAGCCAAGGTTGTTTCTGACGCTGAATTTCCGGCTACATCAGTAACGGTAACAGTCACATCGTATGTATTCTCTGCTAGTGCCTCATTAACGGTAAGTTCCCATGTTCCATCTGGGCTGACATCTAAAAATCCATCACCTGATGTGTACGTCTGCCCGCCTACAGTGACTGTTAATACATCTCCAGGTGCGAGAGTTGCTGTACCCACAATAGTCGGCAAAGCATTGTTCGTCACTTGCGCGATGACGGCAGGAGTAATAGGTGCAGTGGTATCATGATTAACAGTTAATGCAGCCGTTAGAGCAGCTGTGCCAGCAATATTGCCACCATCAGCAGTAATCGATTCAGTCGCACTCCACGCCTGTACATCACTGGCTGGAGCGACAACGCCCCAATTGCCTTCTACCACTGTTGCAAAATACTGCACACCGTTAACGTTTACTTCGATAATCTGACCATCTTCTATCGCTGCCACAGTACCAGCAATAAGCACATCCGAATCATCTTCAATCGCATTGACATAGTTATCTCCAGCGACCACAGCGATATTGATAGATGGGATCGTTACGTTTTTATCTTGAAGAACTGTCGCAGCAGTTGCAGAATTTCCGGCAATATCCGACTGCGTAGAATCGATAACAATAACATCGCTACCATCTGCAAGTGCAGACACATCAAAGGTTGCCGTCCACTCACCGCTGGCATTACACAATACCGATTGCGAGGCTGGCGTCGCACCAGCTATCTGAACCACAACATCGTTGTCACCAGCTGTACAGGTTCCTGACACAACATAGCTGTTACTGTTTGCAGCATTAGCAATAATTGTATTGACTATTGCAACCGAAGGAGCAACAACATCGTGTATCACATTAGCATTTTGTTGTGCTGCAGCATTGCCAGCTACATCTTGCGCGTCGGCAGATAGTACAGCCGTTACTGGCAACGCCAATGCATCAGCTGCCAGCATAGTTGTTGTCCATGTATTCGCAGCAACAATGGCATTATAATTTTGCCCATTAATACTTATAGAAACAGTTTGACCATCTTCCAATCCAATGCTAGTACCACTAATGACGATATCACTATCATCCTCAACGCTATTAATGATGTTATCTACCGCGATCGGACTTACCGTGATTTCAGGTACTATTGCGTCACGGCTGACTACACGCGTCGCCTGAACAGCGGCATTTCCGCTGGTATTACTAACATCAGCTGATAGCGTATTCGTAGCGGCAAGCCCTTGTGCATCCAGCGCGGGCAGGATAAATGACCAAACACCCGCTGATACTGTTGCTGAGTAACTTTTGCCATTTAATGTAAATGAAACAATATTACCGTCTTCTACATCACTCACAGCGCCGCTGATTACCACATCAGCGTCATCTTCTAAAGCGTTGATCACGTCATCTGTAGCAATTGGGCTGATTGTGATAACCGGCACAATACGATCAAGCGTAATATCAACAGGTACAGCACTTTGCGTATTACCAGCGATGTCCGAAGCGTCGGCGCTCACTTCGATAAGGCCATCTTGCAGCGTACTGATATCGAGCTCTTGACCTATCAAAGACCAAACACCACTGCCATCTGTGGAGACTACCTGTTGTACACTAGCAGCTGCAGCATCGGTTAGCGTAACCAAAACTTCTGAATAGGCTTCAGCTGTACCAGTAATCAATACATCCGTTTGTTCAACAACATTAACGATATCATCGCTTTCGATTGCTTGAGCAATTACTGGGATGATTGTAGACGTATCAATTTCTATATTAAGAGCAGGCGATGATGGACTAACATTGCCCGCTTCGTCAGCTTCTGTGTAAGTAATCGCATAGCTGCCTTGAGTTAAAGTGCCTGCATTGGCAATAAAGCTACCATCAGCCTCCGCCGTCGCAGTGGCTATTTCAATTCCATCAGCATAGAGTACTATTGCAGAGCCCGGATTAACTGTGCCCGCCGGTACGTCAAATACATTATCGGTGGTTGATGTCACGTCATCATCATCAACACCGGTATCAAATGCCGCCTGTAGGTTCGGCGCAATTAAAGGCCCCGTAGGTGACGTGGTATCAACGATTAATTCACCAGCTGTGGCCTCCGTCGATGCATTACCCGCGATATCCGTTACTATTACATCGACGTTGTAGACGCCTTCAGCTATTGCATTAACCGCAGGTATAGTGAGCTCCCATGTGTTATCAGGATTTAAAACTAAGTGCGTATCACCGTTGATGTACGTAACGCCGTCTACAACAACGCTTAATGTCTCACCCGCTTCTACAATAGCTGTACCCATGATAACGGGCTGCGTGTTATTGGTTGTTTGCGCAATAACAGCAGGAGTAGCCGGCAATGCCGTATCAATTGTGAGCTCAGCAGATGTCACATCGGATGAACTATTACCCGCAGCATCAACTACAGCCGCCTCAACCGAATAGATACCATCATTTATTGCGCTGCCTGCAGGCACAATAACGGTCCAGTTCTCGTCAACCACTTGCAAATCAGGCCCTTGAACGTAGGTAATTCCATCCACCACTACCGAAAGGATCTCTCCAGCCCCTAACGTTACGGTTCCTTGAATGATAGGCGTGCTTGTATTTTGTACACTACTGACTACCGTTGGCACTACTGGTGCGCTTAGGTCTATTGTGAGTTCTGACGCACTGACATCGTCCGAGCTATTTCCACTGACATCAGTTACCGTTGCTAGCACCTCGTACTGCGCTTCCGGCAATTCATTTTCAACTGGAATATCAAGCGTCCAAAAACCATCTACAACTTGTAAATGACCATCTCCGATTGAGTACGGAATATTACTAACAACCACTTCAAATACATCAGTAGGATCAAGCGATACTAATCCAGTTATCTGTGGCGATTCATCGTTAGTGACAAGTGGCGAGACGACCGGGATCGACGGCGCGTTGGTATCGATCGATAGGCTTGTTGGCAATGATATTTCAGTATTACCGGCAAGGTCCGTCGCAGTCGCGGTAATGGTTATAGCGCCATCGTCCAAGGATTGGACATCCGCTTCGCTACCCAACAATGTGTAGATACCCGTAGCATCAGTTGTAACTGCCACATTGACATCAGGGTTAACACCATCACTAAAACTGACAACGACGGCACTATTCTCTTCAGCGGTACCTGACACAAGTACTGCAAATTGCTCGGCCGCGTTTATCACATCATCTGTTGAAACAGGCCCATCAATCGTTGGCACTGACATAACAGTATCTACAGTGATGTCTAGTTCGGGTGACAAGCCGCTGGTATTTCCTGCTTCGTCGCCGAGTGTATAGTTAATAGCGTAATCGCCGTCTGCTAATGTGCTTGCATTGGTCACGAAACTACCGTTAGCAGAGACAATAGTTGTACCTATCTCAACACCATTTGCATACAACACAACTATGTCGCCGGGCGTCGCAGTGTCAGCAGGCACATCGAAATCATTATCGACCATAAACGTTATATTGTCGATAACGCTCGAGCCAGTATCAAATGCGGTTTGCAAATTAGGCGCAACAGCTGGTTGCGCCGGAGATGTTGTATCAACGACTAACTCACTGGTGGTGGTCTCAGAGGCAGTATTGCCAGCAGGGTCGGTTACTATAACGTCCACGCTGTAAACACCTTCTACAACAGCATTAGCAACCGGAATAGATAGTACCCAGGTATCGCCGGGGGCCAATTCCAAATTACCATCACCCGCTGTGTACGTAATGCTGTTCACAGTAACCGTTAGGGTTTCACCAGGCTCAACGGTCGCGGTACCCATTAATATGGGCTGTGTACTATTCGTTGTTTGCGCTGTGACCGTTGGGTTAACCGGCAATGACGTATCAATGGTGAGTTCAGACGAAGTCGTATCGGAGGCAATATTGCCCGCAGCATCAACGATCGTCGCATCGACCGAATAAATGCCATCGGCTACTGGATTAGTCGCAGGCACCGAAAGGCTCCACGTATCAGCAGTGATTACCAGATCAAATCCTTCGATATAACTAATGCCATTGACTACGACTGTAAGCTGATCTCCAGTTTCAATAACAGCTGAACCTTCAATAACCGGAAAGTTAGTGCCCTGAATGCTACTAACTACTGTCGGCACTGCCGGTGCTGTTATATCAATCGTTAGCTCAGCAGTACTGGCATCAACGACACTATTACCAGCGATATCTGTCACGGTGGCGAGAACGTCGTATTGTGCTTCAGGCAGTTCATTACCCACAGGAATAGTAAGCGTCCATACACCAGCTGCATTTACCTGCATATCGGCGCCTGCGTTGGTGTAAGTCACACCGTTTACTACGACTTCAAACAGGTCACCTGGTGTGAGTGATACGTTACCGGTCAGTTGTGGTGTTTCATTGTTAGTAATTAGAGTATCAATAACTGGGGCAGTCGGCGCGGTGGAATCCAACGTCACGTCAATTGGCAAAGATGACTCAACATTGCCAGCCAAATCGGTTGACGTAGCGGTAATCACAATATTGCCTTGATCAAGCGATTGGATGTTCGCCTCAACACCTAACAAGGTGTAGTCGCCCGTAGCATCAGTAGTGACTTGAACCGCCACATCAGTATTTACACCATCACTAAAAGTTACTATAACGCTACTATTAGCTTCAGCTGTACCAGAAACAATTACAGCGTTTCGTTCTGCTAAGTTGATGATATTGTCTGTAGCTACCGGGACATCAATCGTTGGCACCGCAATGACCGTATCGATGGTGACATCTAACACTGGTGACACAGCACTGACATTACCCGCCTCATCAGCAAGCGTATAAGTAATGGCATATTCACCATCTGTTAAGGTGCTGGCGTTGGCTACAAAACTGCCGTCAGCTGCAACAGTGGTCGTTGCTATCTCTACTCCATCTGCATATAGCACCACAGTATCGCCTGCGCTAGCAGTAGTAGCAGGCACATCAAATACATTATCGATTGTGAGCGTCACATCATCAGTATCACTCGCACCTGTATCAAATGCGGTTTGTAAGTTAGGCGCCACTGTGGGATCTGCTGGCGATGTCGTATCAACAATTAATTCACCAGCGGTAGCCTCAGACGACGTATTGCCGGCAGAATCCTCCACCAATACATCAACGTCATAAACGCCCTCTGTAACAGCGTTCACAAGCGGAATAGTAAGAACCCATGTATCACCCGGGGTTAATTCCAAATTGCCATCACCTGTGGTATAGGTTATGCCGTTAACCACAACGGTGAGCGTTTCACCGGCGTCTACTGTTGCGGTACCCATTATTACCGGCTGTGTATTATTCGTTGTTTGCGCAGTAACCGTTGGATTTGCCGGTAATGAGGTATCAATGGTGAGTTCAGCCGAAGTCGTATCCGACGTACTATTACCTGCTGCATCATCGATCGTCGCATCAACAGAATAAATACCATCAGCTACTGAATTACTCGCTGGCACTAAAAGGTTCCACATATTACCAGTGATAACAAGGTCAGCCCCTTCGACATAGCTAACGCCATTAACTACCACTGTAAGCTGTTCACCTGCTTCAATAACAGCAGACCCTTCAATTATCGGGAAATTGGTTCCTTGTATACTGCTAATCACTGTCGGCACAGCCGGCGCGGTTAAGTCGATGGTTAACTCTGTAGTACTGGTATCAACAACACTATTACCGGCAGTATCTGTCACGGTGGCTACTATGTCGTATTGCGCTTCTGGTAGCTCGTTACCCACTGGAATATCAAGCGTCCATACACCACCTGCATCGACCTGCAAATCTGTGCCAGCGTTGGAGTAAGTCACACCGTTTACTTCGACTTCAAATAGGTCACCTGGTGCAAGTGATAGGCTACCGGTCAGTTGTGGCGTTTCATTGTTAGTCGTTAGAGCATCGACAACTGGAACAGACGGTGCCGTGGCATCCAACGTAACGTTAGTTGGCAAAGATGTCTCAACATTGCCAGCTAAATCAGTTGACGTTGCGGTAATCACAATATTGCCTTCGTCAAGCGATTGAATATTCGCCTCATTACCCAACAAAGTGAAATCACCTGCCGCGTCAGTTGTGACTTGTGCCGTCACATCTGCGTTTATGCCATCGCTGAACGTCACTACAACCGTGCTATTAGCCTCCGCCGTGCCTAAAACCAACACCGCACCTTGCTCTGCCGAGTTGATGATATCGTCACCGGACACCGGCGCATCAATCGTCGGCACCACAATAACTGTATCGATGGTGACATCTAACACTGGAGACGCAACACTGACGTTACCTGCCCCATCAGCAAGTGTATAAGTTATTGCGTAATCACCATCCGCTAAGGTGCTAGCGTTGGCCACAAAACTGCCATCAACTGCAACGGTAGTGGTCGCTATTTCAAGCCCATCTGCATACAACACTACAACGTTGCCCGCGTTAGCCGTAGCAGCAGGCACATCAAATATATTGTCCGTCGTGAGTGTTATGTCATCAGTATCACTCGCACCTGTATCAAACGCAGCTTGTAAATTAGGAGCAACGCCCGGCGCTATTGGCGCCGTCGTATCGACAATCAACTCACCTGTAGTAGTTTCTGACGACGTATTGCCAGCTGAATCCTCTACTAAGACATCAACGTTATAGACACCTTCTACAACTGCATTAACAACCGGAATAGATAGTACCCAGGTATCGCCAGGGGCCAATTCCAAATTACCGTCACCCGCAGTGTACGTAATGCCGTTCACAGTAACCGTGAGGGTTTCACCAGGCTCTACAGTCGCAGTACCCATTATTATGGGCTGTGTATTATTCGTTGTTTGCGCAGTAACTGTTGGGTTAACCGGAGATGATGTATCAATAGTGAGTTCAGCCGACGAGGCATCCGACGCACTATTACCTGCTGCATCAATGATCCTTGCATCAACAGAATAAATGCCATCAGCCACTGGATTAGTCGCAGGCACTAAAAGGCTCCACATATTACCGGTGATAACAAGGTCAGCCCCTTCGGTATAACTAATACCATTGACTACGACTGTAAGCTGATCACCAGATTCAATAACAGCTAAACCTTCAATAACCGGAAAGTTAGTACCTTGTATGCTGCTAATCACTGTCGGCGCGGCCGGTGCTGTTAAATCAATCGTTAGCTCAGTAGTACTGGCATCAACGACACTATTACCCGCGATATCTGTCACGGTGGCGACGACGTCGTATTGCGCTTCTGGCAGCTCATTGCCCACAGGAATATTAAGCGTCCATACACCAGCTGCATTTACCTGCAACTCGGCACTTCCATTGGTGTACGTGACACCGTTTACCAAGACTTCAAATATATCTCCTGCTGTAAGTGATGCGCTACCTGTAAGTACAGGTGTTTGAAGGTTACTAATTAACGTATCAACCACCGGAATTGCTGGTGCGCTTGTGTCTAGAGTGACATCCGTTGGCAACGATGCTTGAACATTACCCGCAAGGTCAGTGGCAACAGCAGTGATTACTATATTGCCTTCATCAAGCGATTGGATATTCGCCTCAACACCTAATAGAGAGTAAGCGCCAGCTGCATCAGCTAGAACTTGCACGCTTACATCTGCGTTCACACCATCGCTGAGTGTCACCACAACCGTGCTATCAGCTTCGGCCGTGCCAGATATCAACACGGCGTTTTGCTCTGCAGAGTTGATGATATCGTCAGTCGCCACTGGAGCATCAATCGTTGGCGCAACGATTACCGTATCAATGGTGACATCTAATGCTGGTGAAGCCGCACTGACATTACCCGCCTCATCAGCAAGTGTATAAGTAATTGCATACTCACCATCTGTTAAGGTGCTAGCGTTAGCTACAAAACTGCCGTCAGCTGCAACAGTGGTCGTTGCTATCTCTACTCCATCTGCATACAGCACTACAACGTCACCAGCACTGGCAGTAGCAGCGGGCACGTCAAATACGTTATCTATTGTGAGTGTCACATCATCAGTATTACTCGCACCGGTATCAAATGCGGTTTGAAGATTGGGCGCTAGAGTTGGATCCACTGGAGACGTGGTATCAACAATCAGCTCGCCTGCGGTAGTCTCCGATGACGTATTGCCAGCAGAATCCTGCACTACTACATCAACGTTATATACCCCTTCGACAACTGCATCGACAAGTGGAATAGAAAGTACCCAGGTATCACCGGGCGCCAATTCGAGATTGCCATCACCCACCGTATACGTAATGCCGTTCACGACAACCGTTAGTGTTTCGCCAGGCTCTACCGTTGCGGTGCCCATTATTACAGGCTGTGTGTTATTCGTTATTTGGGCAGTCACCGTTGGACTAGCAGGCACAGACGTATCAATTGTAAGTTCTGACGAAGTCGGGTCCAACGCACTATTACCCGCAGCATCAACGATAGTCGCATCTACAGAATAAATACCATCCACTATTGGATTAGTCGCAGGTATTAAAAGACTCCACGCATCGCCAGTGATGACAAGGTCTGATCCTTCGACATAATTAACGCCATTGACTAAAATCGACAGCTGCTCGCCTGCCCCAATAACAGCCGAACCTTCAATAATCGGGAAGTTCGTCCCTTGTATGCTGCTAATCACTACTGGTGCAGAAGGTGCAGTCAAGTCGATCGTGAGCTCAACCGTACTGACATCAACAACATTATTACCAGCCGTATCTGTCACGGTAGCCACTATTTCGTATTGTGCTTCAGGCAGCTCATTGCCCACAGGAATATCCAGCGTCCATACACCACCTGCATCTACCTGCAAATCGGTACTACCGTTTATGTACGTAATACCATTCACGACAACTTCAAATAGATCGCTTGGCGCAAGTGATACGCTACCGGTAAGTTGCGGCGTTGCGTTATTACTGATTAAGCTGTCAACAACAGGAATCGATGGAGCGGTTGCATCTAAGGTCACGTCAACTGGTACGGATGTATTTACATTGCCAGCTAAATCAGTTGATGTAGCAGTAATCGTGATATTACCTTCATCGAGCGATTGGATATTTGCCTCATTGCCCAACAACGTGTAATTGCCGGTGGCGTCGCTTGTTACTTGCACAGTTACATCTGCGTTCACACCGTCACTGAATGTTACCACCACCGTACTATTAGCTTCGGCCGTGCCAGATATCAACACCGCGATTTGCTCCGCAGAGTTGATGATATCGTCAGTCGCCACTGGAGCATCAATCGTTGGCACAACGATGACCGTATCAATGGTGACATCTAGCGCAGGTGAGTCAGCACTGACATTACCCGCCTCATCAGTAAGAGTGTAAGTAATTGCATACTCACCATCTGTTAACGTACTCGCATTGGCCACAAAACTGCCATCAGCGGCAACAGTGGTGGTCGCAACCTCTACCCCATCCGCGTACAACACAACTACATCACCTGCCGTAGCAGTAGCAGCAGGCACATCAAATACGTTATCGGTTGTGAGTGTCACATCGTCGGTGTCACTTGCACCTGTATCAAAAGCAGTTTGTAAATTGGGAGCAACGCTCGGTGTAATCGGCGCCGTCGTATCGACAATCAATTCACTAACAGTTGCCTCAGCGGCTACATTACCTGCTGAATCTGTAACCAGGACGTCAACGTTGTACACACCTTCAAGAACTGCATTGTCAGCTGGTATCGTGAGTACCCACGTATCATCAGGATTAAGGACAAGGTTTACGTCACCCTCATTGTAAGTAATACCGTTAACAACAACGGATAGTGTTTCACCCGCCGCAACCGTGGCGGTACCCATAATTACGGGCTGCGTATTATTCGTTGTTTGAGCTATAACCGATGGGATCGTTGGTAGAACCGTATCGATCAATAGCTCTGATGCCGTAATATCTGATGCACTATTGCCAGCTGCATCAGTGACAGTAGCATTAACAGAGTAAATACCATCAGTAACTGGATTACCTGCAGGCACCGTAAGTGTCCATGCATCGCCAGTAATGACTAAATCGACACCCTCTACATAAGTGACACCATCAAGAACAATTGCTAAGCTCTCGCCTGCTTCTAAAACAGCCGTGCCGCCTACAACCGGCGTACTGGTGTTTTGGATACTACTTGTTACGGTTGGCACCGCAGGATCAGTAAGATCAATTGTTAGCTCACTCGTATCCGTATCAATCGAGCTATTACCACTTGTATCAGTTACTGTTGCAACTACCTCATATTGCGCCTCTAAGAGCTCATTGCCAACGGGAATATCAAGTGTCCAAACCCCACCCGCATCGATTTGTAAATTGCCATCGCCATTAGTGTAAGTAACGCTGTTAACGCTGACTGTGAGCACATCACCTGACGTAAGTGTAGCGCTACCGGTTAACTGTGGTGTTTCGCTATTACTAATTAATGTATCAACAACTGGAATCGCTGGTGCGGTAGTATCCAGCGTAATATCAGTTGGTGATGATGTTTCGACATTACCCGCTAAATCGGTTGACGTTGCGATAATCGTGATATTACCTTCATTAAGCGATTGAATATTTGCTTCACTGCCCAACAACGTGTAATTACCGGTAGCGTCAGTTGTTACTTGTACTGTCACATCTGCGTTCACACCATCACTGAGTGTTACAACAACTACGCTATCCGCTTCTGCATCACCTGACACCAATACCGCGTTTTGCTCTGCGGCATTAACAACATTGTCGCTTGCAATGGGCGAATCAATAGTCGGTACCACGATAACCGTATCCACAGTGATATCTAACGCTGGCGACAACCCGCTCTCATTACCAGCAGCGTCCGTCACACTGTATTGAATTGCGTAGTCAGCATCAGTCAACGTAGCAATATTAACTAAAAACGAGCCATCGGCTAAAACTGGTGTTGTACCAGAGGCAACACCGTCCGCAAATAGCGTGACCGTATCTCCTACTATTAATGTACCTGCAGGCACAGTAAACTCACCACTGGCATTTAGAGTCACGTCATCAGTATCAACGCTACCACTATCGCTACTGCTCACTAAATCAGGTGCAACAAGTGGGTTTGCAGGCGCAGATAGATCGACAACAACCTCATTTGTTGTTTGATCTGATGATGTGTTACCCGAGGTATCTGTCACTACCGCAGTAACATCGAGCACACCTTCTGGTAAGATTTGTGTTGCTGGAATAGTTAGCACCCAAGTACCATCACCATTCACAACTAGTTCACCAGCACCGGCACCGGCCGTGTACGTCACCCCCTCTACTGTAACTTGTAAAATGTCGCCCGCAACGAGAGCTGCCGTACCCATCAATACTGGGCTTACGTTGTTTGTAAGCAAGCTACCCACCACTGGCACTTGTGGCGCTATCGCATCATGAGTAACATCAACAGTGACTGTTACAGCAGCATTTCCAGCAAGATCACTTGCGTCAACCGTGATCGTTTCTGTTAGATCAAGCAATTGCGCAGCGGCAGCTGGCAAGATGATGCTCCAGGTATCGTTATTAGCAGTCGTTGTATAAACGGTGCCGTCAATAGCAACGCTCACCGTTTGGCCATTTTCAAGACCAGCACTGCTACCAGACACAGTCACATCAGCGTCATCTTCAGCTGCGTTAATTATGTTATCGCCTGCTACAACTGCGATGGTCAGTGTAGGCGCAGTATCATCATAGATTGTCGACACGGGTACAGCGATTAAAGAGGTATTACCAGCAGCATCTTGCGCAGCCGCCGCTGGCACACTTACACCTATATCACCGTTACCATCAGGTGTTACATCAGCTGTGAACGTTTGGCTATCCACTGCTATAAGGTTGGCAACATTACCGTTGGTCACTTGGATATCAGTTAGATCAAAACCCGTCACAGGCTCGTTAAACGTGACAGTTATTGGCAGCACACCCGTGGTATTTGTACGCACTGGCAATCCAGTTACAACGGGCTGTGGTGCGATAGCGTCATAAACTGTATTTACAGTGTTGCTTGAAGTATTGCCATTAAGGGCTATATCAATGGCTGAATTTTCGGGAATCGATAGCGATATATCGCCGTTGCCATCAGGTTGCACATCTACCGTATAGCTGTTGCCATCAATAGCGGTGACAGCAAGAATCGTAGCGTTAGTAACACTTAGGTCAGCTGAATCAAAATCTGTTACGTCTTCGCTAAATTCGACTGCAACAGTGTAGCTAGCGGTAGTATTAATACTATCTGGCTGACCAGAAACCACCACCGTTGGTGCAGACAAATTAAGAATAGTTAAACCACTTGCTGCCAAAGATTGATCAACGCCGGCAATATCCTGGGCTGCACTATCAGGCACTTGAATTTGTACGTCACCAGTACCGTCTGCCAGCACGTCAGCCGTATAGGTGTTGGCATCGATCACGACAAAATTGGTCGCCACGCCATTGACAACAACGATATCACTCGCATCAAAGCCAATCACATCCTCTGAAAATTCAAAGGTAACGGTATATGGGGTGCTACCAGATGTCTGAGCGGGCACATTAAGCAAACTCAGATCAACTGCATTTATAGCCAACAGGGCTGTTTGCGTAGCAGTAGCAGTATTGCTATTACCCGCAGCATCTTGAGCTGCACCAGCAACTACACCAACGACAACATCACTCGTCCCATCGGGAGTGATAACAGCCGTGTAGTTTTGCCCATCAATACTCACAACATTACTAGCAACACCGCCTACAACAGATAGATCGCTTACGTCTACTCCAGTGACGTCCTCATTAAACACCACAGAAACAGTAAACGGATCGACATTGTTGATTAGAGTAGGCACACCTGATAACGTCGCAACAGGCGCTGCCGTATCACTAGCGGTAACCAACGAACTATCAGAAGCCGTATTGTTACCATTCGATAGATCATTGTCATCTGAGCTCATTACAACGCTATTGACTAACGTTGTGCCGGGCGCCTCAGAGATGGGATCAGTAATAAACCCCACAACCGACGTGTTGTTACCCGCGTTGGTTTGAATAGGCACAATGCTTTTACACGTAACGACCTGCGGAGTTGCTGCATCTGACTGACAGTTCCACTCAGCAGAGTTAGGCCCTACTTCTACAACCGCCTCTGCAAGACCACCATTTACTGTTACGCCTGTAGGCAAAGTATCTACGAGAGTGATTTCACGACCAGTGGCAAAACTGCCAGTATTCGTGACTGTAAGTTCATACGCTATGGGATCACCTGTGACAACTTCAGTAAGGTTGTCGGTTTTTGAAACGGCGAGATCCACATCGACTGGTGCCGTAAGCACTTCAAATGCATACTTATCAATAAGCAGCCAAGAGTCGAAGGTCGCATCGCCACCATCCGCAATACCAAACTTAAGCGTATTAGGCACGCCTATGTTGACGGGCGCAGTCCACACTAATCGCTTGGTAAAGCCATCAGGCTCAATGCTAATTGGCGTTGGTACGCCGTCTGTCCGATCGTTAGTTACGTAGTCAGCCGCGTTGAGTGTCTCATTCACTGTGTTAATCGAAACGTTATCACCGGCTGCGGTTACAGAATAATTAACACCATTGACAAAAAACGCCATCACATCATAGAAACTATTATTCGCACTGCTAGTGCCAGCCGGAGGTGCATATTCGTTGTATTCATCCGACGCAAATACAAAAGAACCAGTAATGCTATCTTGTTGTGGTATAAACGTTATGGTTATGTAGGTTGCGTCAAATGTGCCATTGGCAGCGGAAGTAAGCGCATCGAATTGCGGGTCTCCATCTGCAAGTGGGATTGCCGGCATGTTACTCGAGGTATTGTCAGCACCATTGGGGCCTGCAATATCTACTACCTCACCTGAACCCAAAATAATGCCTTCTTCAAACGAAATAAATCCAGGCACACTAAGGCCGTTAGTAAAAGTTGCTGTCTGACCATCAGCACCAAACACTTCGACATTAGTAATAACAACATTGGTATTGGCCGGATTCATTACAGTGTCGCGTAAGGTGTCCGGATCCATCGTAGGTGTGATAATCAGATTCAATACTGATTGATAGCCTTCAAACGCAATCTCATTTGTTGTAGTGCCGCTAGAGCCAACTTCCAGCTGCCAATCACCGTCCAATGCGCTTGACCCAGTCAAGTCATTTGATGCCCACACATCTACGCCCGTGGTATCAGCTAATTTATTGACTAAGTCTTGACCAGCATGACCCGCGGCTAAATTACATCCGTAAAAATATATTCCACCCTGCTTGCCTAGTTCATCACCAATTGCTCTAAGCGTGTTTTCTTGGACTGGCGACAGGTTTTCCATATCCAGCCGCTGCCCACCAAGAGACAAATGCCCCGCTTCGGCATGGGAATACAAATGCAGATCGGTAACGCCTGGATTTTCTCTGAGCTCTGACAAGATACTAAGCAACGGCCGTTGTTCAGCTTCAAGGATTTCAGCCCTACCATTATCAGCAATTGATTGAGCAAGATTATCAGCGTCATCAACATTGCTATCCACCAATATCAACTGATGTTGTTTTGACGGCGAGGAAACATTTGCATGCCCAAAACCACTGAACACACTCATGCTCCATACGAGCAATACGGCTGGAAAAGAAAATTGATTCACGAAATTACCGTTTTATGGTTATAACTAACGGTTACATGCGCTGCAAAAGTCACACCGAAATAACACGTAAGACGATCTCGCAAACCGCATCACTTGGGATTTTCAGAGATAAATGAGAAGTGGTTCCGCATCCAATACACAAATGCGGATTTTTTAGAAAAGCCGTAATTTAAATCGTGGATGGGCGCATATTACGGTGGGCGATGTTGATATTAAACTACGCTCAAATAATAATAAAAACGAACACAATCATGCGGAATCTAAATAGACGACAATTTCTTGGCACATCAGCCGCACTTATTGCCTCAGTCAAAACTAGCCACGCAGCTTCAAACACACCTGCTAAAACGCTAAAGCTGTACAACACTCATACGGCCGAAACCCTATTTACAGCATTTGAAGAAAACGGTGAAACAGTACTTGAAAACTTACAGCTGTTTGATTTTGTATTGCGCGACCATCGTCAAAATGAACTTCGCGGCATGGACCCACAATTGTTTTATCAGCTGCATGAGCTACAAACTCGACTGGGCGTGAAAAGCACGATCGAAATAATCTCGGGCTACCGTTCACCAAAAACAAACGCGATGCTAAGGCGCGCCTCTAGTGGTGTTGCTAAGAAGAGTTTTCACACGATGGGCCGCGCTATTGATATTCGTATCCGCGGTGTAAAGACTGCAAAAGTGCGCGATGCCGCCATTAAGATGAACCTTGGTGGCGTGGGCTATTACAGTGCTTCTGACTTTGTGCACTTGGATACTGGCCCTGCTCGGGCTTGGTAGCTATTGTTCTAAAAATTTGACAGTGCCAATGTACGGCAAGTTTCGATTGCGCTGAGCGTAATCGATACCATAGCCAACAACGAATTCGTCTGGTATTTCAAACCCCACCAAATCAGCCTGCACATCAACCTCTCGACGTGCAGGCTTATCCAACAAAGCACAGACAACTAAGCGCGATGGATCTCTGGAATTAAGCAACTTGATCACATGTTGCAAAGTGTGCCCTGTATCCACGATATCCTCCACCACAAGCACATCTTTATTTTTAATTTCCCCGCGTAGATCTTTTAAAATCCGTACTTCCCTTGAAGATTGCATTGAATCCCCGTAAGAGGAGGTTTCGATAAAATCGACTTCAACCGGTAAATTCAGCTCTCTGACCAAATCAGATATGAACATAAACGACCCACGCAATAGGCCAACCACCACAAGTTGCTTGCTATCCGCAAAAATTGCTTCGATTTCAACTGCCATGGCTTCAATGCGTGCAGCGATCGCTTTGGCAGAGATGAGGTCTTTAACAACATACTTACTATGATCTGGATCGGACATCAGGCGGCTAAATAGCAATGACTCAACCCCTATTTTAGGACAATTGGAACAAAATCAAATGGATTTGCCCAGTTCTCACGGATATTTGTCGCATAGCGTTACGGCTGAGCTAGTATTAGCTCGACATTATTGCACCCCGGAACGGGTGTACAGAACAATCACCGTAAGGAGCTACACCCCATGTTGTTTAGAAACATCTTCGCAATCACCGTAACCAGCACCATGCTTATCGCATGTAAAACGCCACCAAAGCCCGACACAACGCCAGAAATCATGACATCAGTGGCCTCAGCAAATGTGCGAAATTTTGGCTTCAAAGGCTTCTTTGCAAATGATGGAACGGAAACGGTTTACACCAACGGCGAAATGGAACGACAAGATCAAAATTTTAAATTTACTGGCGATATTCTAAGCAAGTTCAGCAAAAAGCAGAGCCGCAGCAACATCACTCGCTTAGATAAAAATTTGGTTTGGCAGATGGATAACCAAAAGAAGCGTTATACAGAGTGCGAGGTTAAAGGCTGCGGCGCATTAGCATCCTTCCAAGAAAATGTTTTTGCTAGCGAAGACGGCCAAGAGGAAATAGGATCTGAAGATCAGTGCAACGTTACTTTGAGCAAACTGGATCTTTCGGTTAAAAAAACTGGGCAACAACGAGTAATCAATAACTTTCCTACTGATGAATTTTTACTGAACTGGGTAATGGAATACCAAGATGATCAAAAACGTAAGACTTCGCATATCATTACTTCAACTGTATGGACTACGCCTGGCGATGGTGGCGCAACCGAAGCTATTCAGATGCAAAAACAATTTGCAGATGCGAAAGCAGCCTTGTTAGCACGAGAAGCTGGCGAACTAGGTGGTATTAGCGGCGCAATTCCAGCTGATGCCTTGGCCATCTTCCAACGATATCTAATAGAAGAACTACCAGAGGACGTCAGGCTAAAGATTCAACAACTGGCAGGCAAACAAACACCAATCACCGGTATGCCTATTTCTACCAAGGTCGAATGGAATGCTAAAGCTGAGGCTTGTGGAGCTGCTGAAAAGGCCGCCGTTGAGGAAAAAGAAGAGACGCTAAATACTTCTAGCTTTAAGGGCCTGTTGTCATCAGTGACCAAACAAGTGGTTAAGCAAAAAGTCAAAAAAGTTGAAGAAGCTAAAAAGAAAGAAATCGCGATGGCACCGGTTTTTGGCTATATCAAAGAAGTCACCAGTATTAATATGCAAAACGTCAGGCTCAGCACGATGCAAGTGCCGACTAATTACAAGCTAAGTAATCGCAAGTAATCATTTACTACACAAAATATGACAAAAAAAGTATTAGGCACCGCCAAGGCCAAAATAAGTTGCTTCTCAATGGGCGAGGCATTTAAAGCCGGCGGTGTCGATACTTGGACGTTAGAAATCGAGAGTAAGGCCTGAGCGAACTGGCCAGATGGCTAGGATCACACTACTCATATGGAGAACGCTGACTACAGCGATTGTGTCAATTCACTCAAAAATCGACGAAACAGCGCGAAGTTGTGGTAAAAATACAAATCAGGTGACATCAAGTCTCCTAAACGATTGATTACTAACATACTTACGTGTATGTCATCGTAATACTAAAATCAACATATGGAAACGGTTGTCGGTATTAATGGTTCGCAAATCAAAACAGGAAGCGCTAAAAACTCGGCAGGACATCCTGAACGCGGCCATCTCAGTGTTCTTAAAAAAGGGCGTAGCAAAAGCCACTGTTCACGAAATCGCCGACGAAGCAAACCTTACTCGAGGAGCTGTTTATTGGCATTTTGACGATAAAGACGATCTTGTCACTGCCGTCTTCGAAGAAGCCATTAACGTCATCATTGGTGTTACCGAAGAAGCCGTTCAGCAACCTGATACAACATCACTTGAAAAATTAAAAGTATTTTTGCGTGGCCCAATTGAGCAAGCCATAAAATCAGAAAACGTGCGCAACATCTATACCGTGTTAATGCACTTTTGCGATCACGGTGACGAAGCGGCCAATGCCTATCGTTTGATCTTCCGCGCTCAAGGATATTACGAAAAACAACTCCGCCACTTACTCAATCAAGCGATAGACGATGGCTACCTTCGTTCTGACTTAGACATAGAATCAACCATATTTATGTTGATGGCATCTATGCATGGATTAACACTTCGTTGGCTTACACCGGGCCAACCAATCGTGTTTGACCTCCCCGCTCATCTGGGCAAAATAACTGACAACTTGTTACTTGGGCTACAGCACCCGCAAAGCAACGTTACGCCAATTACAGCTGGCAAAATCCCTACTCAAGCCTAGTTATACTCGATAGAACTCTTTATTCCAAACTAATATCACGTTGCAAACGCTTAAATTCAGGATGTTCTAGGACCAGCTGCCTACCTGCATCAATCAGTCTCGTAACCTGCGTGTCGCTTAAGTTAAATGACGTGGGCACATTATTTAGATACTCGATTAATTCTGGATTGACCAACTGGCTAAAATTCAGGTCAATGAAATAGTAATCTACCTGCTCATCATCGGTGGAAAGATCTGCCGCCCACTCTTGTAAAACTCGATGCGTTAGTTTTTTAGTCGCCACGTTGTAACGATGCAGCTGAATCCGACTAATGCTGTTAATCGTGTTACCGACAGATGGGCGTTTAAGTGTTCTACCCATTGTGGACGACGTGCTGGCACTGGAGTCAACTGATATAACAACAATCCGCTTTGGTGTTTTGTTGCCTACAACCTCTAAAAATCCCTTTGCACCACCAGCTATCTCAACAAAGTCGTACATTGCTCGTAAGCCTAAGTTGTCAGTAATTCCACCATCTACAAAATGGGCGAACGGTCGTGCTTCTTTATCGTAATAGTGAATCAAATTATTAATAGTTAACGACAATTCTGGATCGTCGACTGCGCGCTCGCGTGCCTGTTTCAACCACTTTGGTACACCTCTTGAGCATCCTCCGTAGTTTTTTAGCACCAATGGATTAAACACCAAAGGAACGGCTGATGATGCTGTGACTGCCCGCGCAACTGAGTAGGAAGACAAATCAGAACACAATAAATCAAAATACTCCTGAACAAACGAGAAACGAACTTCGTTAGCAATGTCAGTAGCGTTTATTAGTATTAGTGGCCCACCGGCTTTTTCTAAATCTGCATAGGTGGCGCCTTTAAACACGTGCTTGTCATAAAGCTTAATAGCCTCTTCTGTACGACCGTCACCGTTAAACCAGTCAAACGGATTTAGCAATGATTTCAATAGGCCACTTTGTACATTGCGACGCAAAAAAGCTTTTTCAAAATCATCGAACATGCTATCGCCGTATAAGCCATAGTAAGCCGCTGTGAAACTACCACCTGATACTGAACTGATCGCATCAACTTCATCCAACATACTAAAATTAGTTGATCGCTTAGAAGACCTGGTATTGGAGAGCGCCTGCATCACCCCATAGGAAAACGCTGCCGCTCTCGTGCCACCACCAGAGAGTGACAGCGTGAGGTGCACATCGTTGTAGTCTCTCTCTCGCTTTGACGCTTTTGAAAGCGAATAACCTTTCTCATAGCGCAGCCTTTCCAGCTCATCATTACGGATCTGGCCATAACCCGAACAGGCAGTTAAGCTCAGACATACGGCTAGGCAAACTAAGCTTAGCCGGACTTTGTTGCACAGCCTGAATGACATAAGGATTACTCGACGGCAGAGATCGAGAGCATTTTATCTGATATTCGGTTTTTTTAAGCAAGTATCCATAAGACGATCAGCTTTATTTCAATTATTATCTATCGCAAGCAATATTTTATTTTCTCAAGCCACCAGAGGCTAAATTGACACAAAACTACGACTACATCATTTTGGGTGCAGGCTCCGCCGGTTGTGTTTTGGCCAACCGACTATCTGAAGACCCATCCACTCAAGTTTTGTTGATAGAAGCTGGCCGCTGGGCCCCGTGGTGGGATTTTCGCGTTCATATGCCGGCCGCCTTAGCTTGGCCTTTAAACGGCAAGACATACAATTGGGCATACTGGTCTGAAGCTGAGCCCCACATGAATAACCGCAAGATTGCACATCCTCGTGGCAAAGCGGTCGGTGGCTCTTCAGCTATTAACGGCATGATCTACGTACGAGGCAACCCTGGTGACTACGCCAAGTGGGCAGCTGAAGAAGGCTTGGAGCATTGGAGCTACGAGCAGAACTTGCCCTACTTTAAAAAGATGGAAACATGGCTGGGAGGCACAAGCGACTACCGCGGTAGCGAAGGCCCACTACATGTCAGTATTGGTGAATGCGACAACCCATTATTTAAAGCTTGGTTTGAAGCCGGCCAGCAAGCTGGGCATGAATACCGTGAAGATCTGAACGGCGAGCAACAAGAAGGCGTTGGGCGCTTTGACAGTTCGATCTACAAAGGCCAACGTAACAGCGTATCACGAGCTTATCTAAAACCAGCGCTAGAGCGGCCTAATCTGACACTTCGACATAGCACTCATGTTGCAAAATTGCTTGTAGATGGCTCACGCGTGTCGCAAGTCCTGTTAACTAACGGCGAAAAGCTAAGCGCTGGTGAAATCATATCGTCCTTAGGCGCGTTTGCATCACCAAAGTTATTACAGCTATCGGGTATTGGGGATCCAACAGAGTTAGAGGAAGTTGGTGTTAAGGCACACCAAGAGCTACCCGGTGTTGGTAAAAACCTACAAGATCATCTAGAAATTTATCTACAGCAAGCTTGCACTCAGCCAGTGTCCTTGTATCCTACACAAAAATGGTACAACCAGGCGCTAATCGGCATGCAGTGGTATGCCAACAAAACCGGCGTTGGCGCATCCAATCAGTTTGAGGCAGGTGGCTTTATCAAATCAAATGAGGATTGCGCCTACCCTAATCTGCAATTTCACTTTTTGCCAATCGCCATCCGATATGACGGCACCGTTGCACCAGAGCACGGGTTTCAAGCACACGTTGGCCCAATGAACTCCGATGCGCGAGGATGGGTAAAGCTTCGGTCTAACGATCATCGCGACGCACCACAATTCCAGTTCAATTATCTATCGACCGATCAAGATAAAAAAGAATGGATTGAAGCAATTGCCAAAACTCGGGAAATATTCTCACAACAAGGGTTTGATGCATTTCGGGGCCGAGAGTTATCGCCAGGTGATCACATCCAAAGCGACGACGATCTATTAGAATTTGTTCGTAACAACGGCGAGAGTGCCTACCACCCTTGCGGTACGTGTAAGATGGGCAATGACGATCAAGCAGTAGTAGACGGATCACTACGTGTACACGGATTAAAAGGCCTACGCGTTGTCGATGCCAGCATATTCCCTCACATTCCCAACAACAATCTAAACTGCCCAACCATAATGACTGCCGAGAAGTCGGCAGATATTATTAAGGGTAATAGCGTTTAGATGTCGTCCCCGCGAAGGCGGAGACCCACAAGAATACGATAAAGCGCTTACTGGAAAAACAACAATTACTTCTGTAGAACCACTGATAGTAATTGACGCTTGTCCCTTACATTATGTCGTCGTTAAAGACCTCCAGCATGCCAGCCATGTCTGGATTAGACTTAGCGAATTCTGGCAATAGTTCATCTTTCAGCTGAGAGCGAAATGTCTTGGCCAGTGCCTCGGGGAGAGTGCTTAGTTCGTTTATCCTATTAATTAGGTATACGCTTCGGGATAGGCTTGCAAATGGCAAGGCAAATAAACTCACTTCGTCTCGAAATCGACTTGCGTCAAGGATACTCAAGGGTGTCGCTAGCGTCCAGCCACCAGTTTTTGCCACAGTTGCAATAACGGAGCGACTGGTTTCAAACGAAAATTGCCTAGTGACATCCAAACGAATTCTTTTTAAATGAGTCGCAACCAACTGCCCCATGGGCATAGTTTCGGAATACTGGATAAATGGCAGCTTAGTCAGTTGGGCGCGCCAATCCGCATCAGCTTGATATTTATCCTTTGCAACTACCAATACAAATTGTTCTTTATAGAGTTCATGTATTTGGAAGTTATTTACATTAGTCGGCATACTCGCGGTAACGGCGATGTCGGCCTCTCGAGACTCTATCCGTGATGTTACTTGGTCTGAGCGGCCCGAAAAGGTACGAATAAAACTTTTCGATAATTGAGCTTGCAAAGCCGTCGCCATAACTGGCGTAAGTGAAGCATCAAGATCGTCGATAATGGCAAAATTTAATATCGGTAGGCTAAACGCATTGAAATCGGCCAGTGCTGTTTCTGCTACGGAAAACATGGATACGATTCGATGAGCGTGCATACTTAACACTTGCCCCGCAGGCGTCAGTGCAATGGGTTTTTGCTTTCGGTCAAACAGCTTTATGCCAACGTTGCTCTCAAGCGTTGTAATGTGTTGAGAGACACTGGATTTACTTAATCCCATCCGTTCGGCAGCCAGTGCAACTGATTTGGTTTCCTCCAGAACGATAAATATGCGCAGCCCTCGCAAAGTAAGTGTGTCTGCGAACTCCACTGTTTTTGCATTGAGTGTGTGTTGGTTCATGTATAAGTCAATGCCTCACAATTCAGAGGGCTAATCTTTTGAGCAAAAACGCTTGTTATTGGTGAGCAAATTATCAAGCAAATACCAGCGCAGTTTGGCAAGATAGCAACAGCTAGTATATTGATAGTATTCATAAACCACTGGTTCGAAATTACTGAACTTAGCAGATAGTGATTGATTGTACTCATCGTTAGATCTTATTGTTGCAAATAGAGTCTTCAGGCTGGAAATTACATGAAAAGTCAGACGCGAGCGGTTGTTATTGGTGGGGGTATTGCAGGGTGTTCGACACTTTATCACCTGACACAAGAAGGATGGACCGATGTCGTTTTAGTCGAGCGAAACGAGTTGACTTCCGGCACAACTTGGCATTCGGCGGCACAAGTGACAAATTTTGGTGCCACACAAACAATGGTTGGCCTGAAAACACATTCGATCAACCTCTACAAAGAACTCGCAGACGACCCGGAATACCCGATTAACTACCATCATGCAGATGGTGGTATTCGCTTAGCCAACACCGAAGCCCAGATGGACGGATACCGCCACTTTGCCAGTATGGCTAAAGGTATGGGCGTAGATTTTGAGGTGATCGATGCAGAAGAATGCGCTCGACGCCATCCTCTTGTATCAACAGATAATCTACTAGGTGGTTTATGGGATCCACTAGACGGCGATATCGACCCAGCGCAACTTTGTCAGGCACTGGTACGCCGTGCAAGGCTAGCCGGCGCAGAGGTGTATCGCAACACGCCCGTGACCGGCCTAACACAACACAAAGACGATAGTTGGACGGTGCATACAGAGCACGGCGATATCAAGTGTGAGGTTGTCATAAACGCTGGTGGCTATCGTGTCAACGAGGTCGGCGCGATGATGGGTGTTCACCACCCAGTGGCATCGATGGAACACCAATATTTTTTGACCGATACAATCCCAGAGATTGAAGCGGCAACTCACAGAATGCCATTGTTGCGTTGCCCAATCAGTGATTATTATTGTCGACAAGAGAAAAATGGCTTGCTTGTCGGCTTCTATGAGCAAGATTGTAAGACATGGGGTATGAATGGTATCGATCCGGACTTTGTGAATGCACTTTGCCCTGACGACACAGAACGAGTCATGGACGTATTAGAAGGCGCTTTCGCTCGAATGCCTGTGTTGGAAGAGGTGGGTATTCACTCCATCGTTAATGGGCCCATTACCTACACTATAGACGGCGCGCCTCTGGTCGGCCCCATTCCGGGCAAACGAAATGCTTTTTGTATTATCGGCTTACGCGCTGGCTTAGGCGAAGGTGGTGGTCACGGATGGTTGCTAGCACAACAAATCGTTCACGGTGAGGCCTGCTATGACACCTGGATGCTCGATCCTCGTCGTTTTACCGGGCACGCCAATGTCGAATTGACCGCTTTAAAAGCAGTTGAAGATTACCAAAATGAATTCCGATTCCATTTTCCTCACGAGCACCGACCAGCCGGTCGTCCGGCCAAGACAACACCTCTAACGCCAGTACTAGAGAATGAAGGCGCAGAATTCGGTGTCGTAAATGGATGGGAACGTATGGCGTACATCAAGCCTTCTGCTGATTTTAAAGAAACGCATTCTTTTCGTTTTAATGAAACATTCGATGTAATTGGGAACGAAATAAAATCGTTGCAATCAGGCGTTGCAATGACAGAGGTTAACGGGTTCAATCGATTTGAAATCACCGGCTCAGGGCTTTACGAATGGCTTGACACTATCGTCTGTAGCCGCGTGTCGCAAAAACCTGGGAAAGTAGGCCTGACTTATTTACTCAATGAATACGGCAATATTAAAACCGAAGCCACATTGGCAAATCTAGCACCCGATCGCATTTGGTATGGCTCAGCTGCGGCTGCAGAATTCCACGATATGGACTGGCTACAAAAGCATTTACCAAACGATGGATCAATACAAATACGCTCACTCACCAACGATTGGACAATTCTAGTCATCGCCGGACCAAAATCACGCGATGTGTTATCGGCGGTTTCTCGTGGGGATTGGTCGAAAGAAGCTTTCCCTTGGCTTTCTGTACGCGAGGCCTATATTGGTATTGCACCTGCTGTTGTTATGTCAGTAAGCTTTTCAGGTGAATTGGCCTATGAGATTCACATTCCTAGCAACCAGCTTTACGCAGCCTATCTAGCACTAAGAGATGCAGGAAAAGACTTTGGCATGACGCTTTTTGGCAGTCACGCGGTGGAGTCTATGCGTCTTGAAAAAGGGTATCGTCATTGGAAGGCAGATCTAATAACCGAGTTTGATCCTTTAGAAAGCGCTTTGGAGCGTTTTGTAAAACTAGATAAAGTTGATTTCATTGGTAAAGAGGCGCTACTCGAGCACAAGTCAAATGGGCCGCGACGCAGGTTTGTCAGCCTTGTGCTTGACTGCACTCATGCAGCAGCGCATGGTGGCGATAGTATCTTGGCAAGCGATGGCAGTTGCATTGGCACAATCACTTCGGGTGGTTGGGGTTTTCGCACGCAAAAGAATATTGCAATGGGCTTTGTAGATCCCGATTTCGATAAACTGGGTGAATCCCTGCTAGTTGAAGTCATTGGTGAGCCTGTTCAGGCGACCGTTGTCGAAGCTGATCTCTATGATCCCGAATACAAACGCATCCGTGCGTAATATCAAGCTATCGCAATTAGCTAGCTCAAGCTGCCTAACGCCCCTTCCAGACCGGATCACGTTTTTCAGCAAACGCCCTCGCGCCCTCTAAGTTATCTTCCGAACCGTAAAGCACATCAACGGTTTTTAGTTGGCGCTGGGTAACGCGGTTCATGGCATCCTGAAACTTTGAGCCTTCGGCATCTGCAATAATCTCTTTGATTGCGGCATAAACCAATGGCGGGCCTGAGGCTAATGTTTCAGCCATCTCCCACGCAGCTTTCATTAGCTCTGCCTGCGGGTAAATATGATTAACAAAACCCCATCGGTGAGCCTCTTCAACATCCAGCCAACGACCAGTTAATAGCATCTCCATTGCGATGTGATACGGGATGCGTTTGGGTAGTTTTATCGATGCCGCATCCGCCACAGTACCGGAGTTAATCTCCGGAAGTGCAAAACTGGCGGTATCAGAGGCTAGAATAATATCCGTTGATAGAGCTACCTCTAGGCCTCCACCACAACAGATACCGTTTACAGCAGCAATCACCGGCTTGTGTAAGCCCCGTAGCTCTTGCAAGCCACCAAAGCCGCCAACTCCATAATCGCCATCAACAGCATCCCCACCGGCAGCCGCTTTTAGATCCCATCCAGGGCAAAAGAATTTTTCGCCAGCGCCGGTTAGTATTGCCACGCGTAAGTTGTCGTCATCGCGAAACTCTGCAAACACCTCCCCCATCTCGCGGCTAGTGTGCAAATCAATCGCATTGGCTTTAGGCCGATCTAGCGTAACCTCTAATATTACGCCTTCTTTTTTTATTTTGATTGAGTCGCTCATGCATCTTCCTCTAGATTAATGTCGCCAATGATTAGAGCATCAGCTGCTATCACTTGGTCCGCGGTACAAATAAGTGGGTTGATTTCGAATTCAGTTAACTTGCCAACATTCTCAATAACAAGTTGTTGAATATTCATAATGGTCTCGATAAGCAATGGTCGATTAACAGCACTAGCACCTCGATAGCCGTCTAATATTGGTGCTATGCGTAATTTACCGAGCGCAGACTCTACCGACTCTTCAGATGCTGGGATCAATAACGATTGGGTATCTTTGGCTAACTCTGTTTGCACACCACCAGCACCTATGGTCAATAGATAGCCATGCGCTACATCGTGAGTTACACCCACGAGTAACTCAGCGACAATGCCAACAATTTGTTCTTCGATCAAGTAACCACTACTTTGCATCGCATTAAATGCGTCAAGCAAGGTGTGTTCATCGCTGATATTAAGCTGAACAGCCCCTGCCTCGCTCTTATGCGCAAAGCCCTCTCCTTTTAACACTAAGGGATAATGTAATCCCTTGGCTGCAGCTAGTAGCCCCATTTCATTCGTCACTGATGCATTCTGAGGCACGCTGATCATCGCTTGTTGCAACACGGCTTTAGCTTGAGCTTCTGTCAGTGTTGTATCGATGTCAGCCACATCACCTTGCAGCACTGGTTCAGGCATTTCAATGTTGGCCGTCCCGGCGACACTTGACAGAGCACGCACAGCCTCATCTATTCCATGTATGGTCAGCACACCTCTTTGCATCATCTTTTGGCATATCAATTCAGGTAAGTTTTCGGGCAAGCTGGCCACCAGCGCATATGGGCGATTCGTCTCTGCTGCTGAATCCAATATCGCATCGACTGTGATATCCCAATCACTCACAGAGCATCGATCGCTACGCGGGAAATCCAATATCAGCATGGTTAAATCAATCTGTGGGCCAGACATCGCACTAAACACGTTCTTCATCGCATCATAGTTACGCCAGATATCAGTGTGATAATCCAAGGGGTTTGCCAAGGCAGGAATTGGCCCGAGCTGTTTAGCCAGTCGAGTTTTGGTTTGATCGTTTAGTGGAGGAAAACTTAATCGAGCTTGCGTAGAAGCTATGCCCTTTGATGCGTTTACTGCATCGACCGCATCAGCAATTAAACTTGCCTCGCCTCCAGAACAACTTAACGATGCCAAGCGACCGCCCATGCCATGACCATGTAAATGCACGATTTTCAGTTGATCGATAAACTCAATTATATTATTGGCTTGATAAACGCCCAAACGCTCAAGTAATGCTTGTGAACCCGCACTAGTACCTGCTAAAGATGCCGTATGAGATTGAGTGGCCTTTTGCGCTAGTTCTGACTTCCCCACTTTAAGCGCTACCACAGGCTTACCCATCTTATGGGCCTTTGCCATTAAGTCTTCAAATGCAGCAACATCACCAATGCCTTCAATATGCAACCCTAAAGCAGACACACGCTCATCATCCAGCGCCGCTGCGCCGATACTGGCAAAGCCTTGCTGTGCTTGATTACCTGTTGTTAGCAAATACCCTACAGGCAAACCTCGCTGTTGCATTGAAATATTGATTGCTATATTTGATGACTGAGTAAGAATCGCGACACCACTTTCTACAGGCACACAACCATGTTGATCAGGCCATATGGCAAACCGATCGAAGGCATTAATTAACCCATAGCAATTAGGGCCAAGTACAGCAAGCTTGCCAGCCTTGTCGAGTAAGGTTTGTTGTAAGCCTTCGGCTTGAATATCAGAGGTCTCTTCAAAGCCGCTGGCAAAACACACGGCCCCCCCTGCTTTTAACAAATCTAATTGCGCAGCAATCTCACAGCTTAAAAAACGATTAACACCGATAAACGTCGCATCAGGCGCTGCCGGTAATTGATCAACGCTAGCGAACGTTGCGAGCCCAGCTATCTCGCTCTTTTTAGGGTGTACGGGCCAGATATTACCTTCAAACCCAAATCGTTGACATTGATCGACAACTGCTTCGCACCATGCGCCGCCGCCAACAACTGCAAGGTGCTTAGGGCGTAACAGGCGCGAAAGTTGTTTGCTCACTAAGCACCCAATGGGCGCAGCAATTCGCGCGCGATGATGTGGCGTTGTATTTCAGAGGTGCCATCCCAAATACGCTCAACTCGAGCATCACGCCAAAACCGTTCGATCGGTAAGTCATTCATCAAGCCCATACCACCAAACACTTGCAAGCTAGCATCGGTAACTTTTGCCAGCATTTCTGAGGCGTACACCTTTGCACTGGCGATTTCACGATTAGCAGGTAAGCCTTGATCTAGCCTCCATGCAGCAGAAAGCGTTAACCAATCAGCGGCATCAATCTCTGTGATCATGTCAGCAATTTGAAAACCCACACCTTGGAACTTACCTATCTGCTGACCAAATTGCTTACGCTCCGCAGCGTAATTAAGCGCAAGATCAAAACAACGCCTAGCGCGCCCGACACACATGGTAGCAACGGTAATACGCGTGGCATACAACCATTCATTCATAACGGCAAACCCACCGTCGACATCTCCTAGTACTTGTTCGTCAGATAAAAAACAATCATCAAAGTTAAGTACCATGTTGGCATAGCCTCGATGCGATACAGATTGATAACCATCACGCACCTCAAAACCGGGTGTACCTCGATCGACTAAGAATGTCGTGATGCGTTTTTTTGGGCCTCGTGGTGTATCGTCTTCACCCGTTGCGACAAACACGATAAAAAAATCAGCATGATCAGCGCCCGAAATAAAATGTTTAGTGCCGTTGAGCTTCCAGCCATCTTGATGTTTAACAGCGGAGCAACTCATGCCACGCACATCAGAGCCAGCGCCGGGTTCCGTCATTGCCAAAGCATCCATCTTCTCGCCCTTAACAGCGGGCGTTAAATACTTCTCGATTTGATCGCCCTTGCAAGCCATTAAAATATTCTGCGGGCGCCCAAAAAAATGGTTAAGCGCCATGCTGCCACGGCCAAGCTCTCGTTCAACTAGAGCAAACTCCACATGCGACAACCCAGCACCACCGACAGACTCTGGGAAATTACAGGCATAAAAGCCCATGTCCAACGTTTTCTCTTTAATGCTCTGCGCAATCTCAGCCGGCACCGAACCTTCACGCTCGACTTGTTCTTCAAATGGGTAGATTTCTTTTTCTACAAATTGACGAACCGTTTTAACAATCAGCTCTTGTTCTTCGCTTAGTCCAAAGTCCATCGATCTTAAGCTCCGGGATGTGGCAGATCAGCGTGCAGCTGTGCCAAATTGTTCAGTTGTTTGAGTACCTCGCCTTCAGGCACACTGGACTTTCGTGTGTTTAGATCAACATGTAGCAACATCTGTTCACCCGTTGCCAGCATGCGATTATCTTCAGACATCATTTGATGGAATAAGCGAAGCTTCTTGCCTTCGCCCAACAACACCTGCGAATACACTTTAATGTTCTCATGTGCTAATGTCTCTTCCATAAATTTAATATGGATATCCACAGTGAAGTAACTACTGCCACTGTCGATATACGCTTGATCGACACCTATCATCCGTAACACGCTATCTGCTGCGTCCGAAAACACTTGCCCGTAACGGCTTTCATTCATATGGCCGTTGTAGTCGGTCCAATCGATAGGAATGGCTCGATTAATTGAATTGATCAGCTCATCATTTTGCGCCTTGAATTCAGGCTGTGTTTTTTGGTCGTGCTCGTTAAGTAATTTACCCGCACCCCAGCCACGTGCTTTGAGTGCGCGCATCATCCCCACTAGATTATCGTCACGAATTCGTTCCAACTCGCGAATGCTATGCATGCCTGATTGCTCATCCGATTGAGTGGCAATCTTGTTAATAAGATCGTCAGTAAGCTCAGGCACATCCATTAGCTTTGTCCAAGGCCATTCCAAAGCCGGGCCAAATTGCTCGATGAAGTGAGCCATGCCTGCCTCACCACCGGCGATACGGTAGGTTTCAAACAAACCCATTTGCGCCCAACGCAAACCAAAACCAAAGCGAATCGCATCATCGATTTCTTGAGTTGTTGCAATACCGTCTTTTATCAGCCACAGGCCTTCGCGCCAGACTGCTTCCAGAAACCGATCTGCGATATGTGCATCAATTTCTTTACGCACATGCAAGCCGTGCATACCTAAGCCTTGCAATACAATTTGTGCTTTTTTTATTGTCTCGGCGTTACCTACAAGTTCAGCTAAAGGCAGTAGGTATACTGGGTTGAACGGGTGCGCAACAATAATTTGACTTGGGTTAACAGAATGCTCTTGTAATTCAGATGGCTTAAAGCCAGATGTAGAAGAACCAATAATGGCGTCCTTGCTGCAATTTTCTTGTACTACCTTCAGCACATCGTGCTTGATGTTTAGGCGCTCGGGTACGCTTTCTTGAATCCAGCTAGCTTCTTTAACAGCGGAAGCGATATCATCGGCCCAGGCCAGAGTGCCCATTGTAGGTAAAGCATGTTCAGATAATGCAGGCAAAGATCGCTTTGCGTTTTTCATCACTTCATCAAGCTTAGTCTTCGCATCTGGCGCTGGGTCATAGACAACAACATCCCATCCCATTAGTAAAAAGCGTGCCGCCCAACCACCACCTATGACACCGCCACCGAGTATTGCTGCTGTACTCATCGTGGCGCCCGCTTAACTAAACCTAATTTTTTACGAACCGCTTCGGGCCCCATTACAGTTGCGCCCATCGCTTCAATTATGGTCACGGCTCGCGCCACCAATTGTTCGTTAGTCGCCAATTCGCCTTTAGCCAGCCAAAGGTTATCCTCTAAGCCGACTCGCACATTGCCACCGGCCAACACGGCTGCAGCCACGTAAGGCATTTCGTTACGACCAAGCGAAAACGCAGACCATGTCCATTCTTTGGGCACATTATTCACCATCGCCAAAAAGGTGTTGAGATCATCAGGCGCACCCCATGGCACGCCCATACATAGTTGCACCAGAGCCGGGCTATCGAGTATGCCTTCGTCCACTAACGCTTTGGCTAACCACAAGTGACCCGTATCAAAGGCTTCGATCTCTGGCTTAACACCTAATGCCGTCATCTGGCTACCCATTGCCCGCAGCATGCCGGGCGTGTTGGTCATTACGTAATCAGCCTCAGCAAAATTCATTGTGCCGCAATCTAGCGTGCAGATTTCAGGCAAGCACTCAGCCACATGTTCAACGCGTTCCGTGGCACCAGCCATATCAGTAGAGTTAGCTAAAGGCAGTGGTTCTTCCACAGAACCAAATATCATATCGCCACCCATACCGGCTGTTAAATTAAGCACGGCATCCACATTGGCATCACGAATACGCTCCGTGACTTCACGAAACATTTTTACATCGCGTGATGGCGTACCGGTTTCAGGGTCGCGTACGTGGCAATGCACTATGGCGGCCCCAGCCTTAGCAGCAGCAATCGCACTGTTAGCGATTTGCTCCGGGCTGCGAGGCACATGTGGGCTCCTATCTTGCGTCGCGCCTGACCCAGTCACGGCACAGGTGATAAACACCTCTTTGTTCATTTCTAGCGGCATGCTTCACCTGTTTAACTTGTGTGTTGAATTGGCGCTATTCTAGCTCCGCAGGTGGCAGAAATGCTAATAGTTTATTAGGCTTTTAGGGTTAAGCTAGATCGTCAATAGTGGGCAAATCTGCCCCAGTTCTTGTACACGTGATAGAGGCTGCCTTCAGCGCTCGATCTAGGCAGGCTGCTAGATCAATCTCGCTAATGCTGGATACTGAACCCTCCGCTATAGATCGCCCCAAATGATGCAGCAAGTAGGCTTGGAAGGTATCCCCGGCACCAACCGTATCCACTACATTGACCTTATATCCTCGAGAATGCTCTTCTCCACCATTTTTGGAGAACGCTGACCCACCATCTGGGCCACGGGTGATAAACACTAATTCGCTTCCGGCCTTCATGCAAGCCTCGACAAAAGCCGCTTCACCATCAACACCAAACAAACCAGCAATGTCTTCATCACTGGCCTTAACCACGCTGGCGACGGAAACAAAATGCTCAAATGTCTCTTTCCATATTTTTAGACTAGGTTGTATAGATAGACGTAAGTTCGGATCGTAACTAACCATGGCTTTACCATGCGCCTGCTTTGCCAGATGCTTGAGTGCGGTGGCTGTGGGTTCAATCACCGTGCTATAGGAACCAAAATGGATAAATTTCAAATGATCTGGCAACGGATTAGGTAGTTCTGATATTTGCAGGCCTGTATCTGCTGCGCCTTCGAGATAAAATACGTATTCTGCAGAGCCGTCTGGATTTTTCTCGATAATGGCTAAGGTTGTGTTGCGATCAGTTTCCGGGCACAGGGAAAGATCAACATTATTGCCACGCAAAAACTCTCGCAAACGTTTTGCGTAGAGATCGTTGCTGATCGGACTTAAAAAAGCACTCTGATTACCCAAACGAGCCAATCCGAAAGCGACGTTCATTGGCGAACCACCCGGCCCACCGTTAAGCGACACCTTCTCAGCTTGCGCACTATCGGCTTCGACGAATAGATCAAATAGAGAATCACCACAGCTTAGAAACACGGGCCGGCCTTTTTTAAGTTTATCCAGCGGGTATTATGCCGCAGATTGACGCGAGAGGGCGCTTTGGCTTGGCCCGCCGGGTAGAGCCTGCGTGGATAAAGTAGTGTCGTCCTCTCGCTAGCAGGGACCCATGCTTGCATTGACATGGATTCCCGCCTTCGTGGGAATGTCGAGCTTCGTGGGAATGACACACTACTACGCGGATGACTAGGTAACAGCTTTTCTCGCGTGGAACTCGGGCTTATCCCACGAAGCCGAATCAACAATATTCTGCATTATTCCAACGGCTTTGAGAATATCGTCTTCGTTCAAGAACAGCGGCGTAATACCAAATCTAATGATATCTGGCGCTCTAAAATCCCCGACAACGCCTGCGGCAATTAACGCCTGCATCAGTGGATATCCATAATCGCAATTAAAAGACACCTGCGAACCACGCTGATACGGATCAGTCGGAGATGCTAACGTCAGAGACGGACAACTTTTTGCCATTTCGACGATAAACAGTTCACTGAGCTCTATTGAGCGAGAGTGAACTTCATTGATGTTCACCTCATCCCAAACATCAAGCGCAGCATCCAAGCTTGCCATTGCTAACACTGAAGGTGTGCCAACACGAAAGTGACGAATACCCGCAGCCGCTTGATACTCTGGCTCAAACGCAAAGGGTCGCGCATGCCCAAGCCAACCACTTAACACCGAACTGGCTGTGTCAATCAAGTGCGGCGCGACATAGATAAACGCAGGTGACCCGGGCCCTGCGTTCAAGAATTTATATGTACAACCTACGGCAAAATCAACTTTGTTTGTATCCAAATTGGTCGCTATAGCGCCCGCCGTATGAGCCAGATCCCAAACTGTTAAGGCGCCGACTTCATGTGCTCGCTGGGTTATGTCTTTCATGCTGTGCAGCCGGCCTGTTCGATAGTCAGCTTGGGTAAGCATCACAACGGCAACGTTTTCGCTTAAGGCATGCATGATCCCTTCGGGTTCAACTACGCGCAGTTCGTAATCGCTTTGGAGCAAATTGACGAGGCCACCCGCCATATACAAATCAGTGGGAAAGTTACCACTGTCGCTCAGAATAACGCGCCGTTCTGGCCGCATTGAAACAGCCGACGACAATGCTTGAAATACTTTTATCGATAAAGTGTCACCCGTGGTAATTGTATCCGGCGTTGCGCCGACAATGGGTGCTAAACGATTACCTAGCTTATCCGGCTGATCCATCCAGCCCGCAGTGTTCCACGCCTTAACCACCATCGAACCCCATTCAGCTTCAATCGTTTGCTGCACACGTTTAGCTGCGGCTTTTGGTGCAGGCCCTAAAGAGTTGCCAGCAAAATACAACTGACCATCGGGCAGCACAAATTGCCGACGTGTGTGTTCAAAATTTGTCAAAGAGGGCTCATTCCGTACTGTTCGCTACGGGTTTGGTTTTGCTTAGAACGTCTTCGTTATCATCATTTAACTTGCGTTCCAGCCATCGTACACCCTGGCCAATTATCAAGATAATGACGAGGTATTCGAGAATCAGTATCGTATAAATTTCAAGTGCCCGGTACTCCGTTACAATTAGCTCGTTTGCTCGACGCGTAAGCTCTTGCAAGCCAATAACAGAAACCAAGGCAGACATCTTAACCATATAAGCAAACTGGTTACCCAAAGCTGGCAAGATACGACGAATGGCTTGCGGCATCACCACATAACGCATTGTTTGAAAATACGTAAGGCCAACTGTTCTACCCGCTTCTGCTTGGCCCTTTGGTATCGATTGAATACCCGCTCTGAAAATCTCAGCTTCAAAGGCACTATCGGATAAGGCCAATGCAAACACACCCGCCCAAAAATAATTAAACTGAATACCCGCTATTTCGGGCAAGCCGTAATACACCCACAATATGAGTGGCAGCAAGGGTATTGAACGAACGAACTCAACGTAGATAACATTAGTGCTGCGAAGTGGTTTGTTTTTGGCTATTCCCGGTATCGCAATAAGCAGTCCTACTACTATCGAGATCATCAGAGCCAGCATCGACATCAACAACGTGCTCCAGGTGCCGTCGATCAGAAACTTCAAGTTAGTTCGGCCTTGCTCGGTAAACGGCGATACTACATACCATCTCAAATTTTCAAATCTGGACTTTTCCGGTTTGGCTTGAGCTGATGAATCTTCCACGACGTCAACGACGACTTCCAGGTTACTGCCTGGGTCATTTGCCTCTGCCCCGCTGAAACCTGCCAACACTAACGCCATTACCAACACAACTGTTGCGAGCATGCGAAATACTAAGCGCGGTGTTTTTTGAAATTGATTCATTACCAGCGGCATAACATCAATCCGTAGCGATCAGTGAGACAGTATTTGATCAAGAAACTGTTTACAACGTTCGGTGCGCGGCGCTTCAAAAAACGTTTTTGGGTCTCCAGTTTCAACAATTTTGCCTTCATCCATAAATACCATAGTGTCAGCAGCTTTACGCGCGAATCCCATTTCGTGGGTGACTACAACCATGGTCATGCCCTCTTCTGCTAATTCCAGCATAACCTCAAGTACTTCGGAGATCATTTCCGGATCTAACGCCGATGTAGGCTCATCAAATAACATTATCTTAGGTTCCATGCACAAGGATCGGGCAATAGCCACACGTTGTTGCTGGCCACCGGATAACTGACCAGGTTTTTTGTCCGCTTGCTCAGGAATACGAACTCGTTCCAACAGCGCCATCGCTCTAGTGTCGGCGTCCGACTGACTGAGCCCGCGTGCCTTAATCGGACCTAGTGTGAGGTTCTCAAGCACAGTTAAGTGAGGAAACAGATTGAACTGTTGGAAAACCATTCCCACCTCGTTACGAATCGCAGCGATCGCTTTTCGATTATTGCTCAACTGCATCCCATCTACGCGGATGGTGCCCTTTTCGTGTTTCTCGAGTCGGTTGATACAACGAACAACAGTTGATTTACCTGAACCCGAAGGGCCACAAATAACCACCCGTTCGCCGGCGCTGATGTTGAGGTTGATATCTTTCAACACGTGGAAGTCACCAAACCACTTATTGACATCGATCATCTCGATTGCCGGAACAGTTTCGATCATTATTTAAGTGTGTTGGATTGTCGGCTGTGATCGCTTGCGCTTGAGCAATCTAACTTGATCAAGTTGTCACTACCGGGTTGGTGGGCAAGCTCATCCGACAAGGCCGGATGAGCAATTATTTCTAGTATAGATGTTGAGAACTACCCGCGGGCTTATAAACCCCAGTCAGCAGACACTTTCTCAAAAAAGCCGTTCATGGTTTTAACCTTAACCCAATTATTCATGTAGTTAATCCACACTTGATCATCCTGTGGCAACAACATTGAAATAGGTGCAGGCGAACGTGCTTCAGCATTTGGAACGCGCGCGATTGGAAACTTCTCTTGAAGCGTTGCACCTTCGATGTTGGATGTAATGAATACGTCAGCGCGTCCAGCAAACACTTCGTTGTAACCACGAGCAGGTGCTTCGACTACTTTGATCTCGGCATTGGGGAACCACTTTTTAACTAATGGCTCAAAACTCGTTCCAAGCGTTGTCGCGACTTTTACCGATGGTTGATTGATCGAATCCCAACCATCAAAATTAGAAGCCTTCTCTGTAGTGGTGAATGGGTACAGCTCGACTGAAATATAGCTTTCAGAAAAACCGGCAACCTTCATACGTGCAGGTGTGATGCTAGCCGAGCCTGTCATGTGGTATTTACCAGAGGTAACGCCATTAACCAGTGTTTTCCAGTCAGTGGGCACAAACTCAAGTTCTACACCTAGGTCCTTGGCTAGCTCTGTCATTACATCAATATCATAACCTTTGTATTGGTTAGTGGCCGGATCACGCAACGTCATTGGGTTCCAATCACCCGTGGTGCCCACTTTCAGCACACCTTCGTCCAGGATTTCACTTAGTACCGACTGTGCTTGGGCCTGGAAGCTGGCAGCACCTAGCAACAATGCGACGGGTAATGCCTTAAGAAACTTAATCATTGTCAATCCTCTACTGTTGAAACAACAGTATATCAGCCTGATTAGTCCAAAGCATCACGCGAACTTTACGGCGCAATAACTGTAAAAATTAAAGGGTTTTCATGGAGTTGGAGCTACGTAGAATATCGCTCAGAGGTTACCTTTTAGTGGCGACATCGCATCACGCGCCAAGGATTTACGCAGAATTTTTAAGGTATCATTCACTCTTTTTTACACAGTAGGATCTCAGCATGGCCGACAGCAATTCTTACCCCAAGCCAACACGTCGTTTAAAACTGGGTTTTGTCGGTGGCGGCCAAGGCGCTCTGATTGGCGAAGTCCATGCCAATGGTGCTCGGTTATCGAACCGCTGGGATATTGTTGCAGGCGCTCTATCATCAAACCCCGAGCGAGCAAAAAAATCGGGCGAAGATTGGATGCTAGATGAAGATCGCGTGTATTCCGATTATGAAACCATGGCCAAAGAGGAATCAAAACGTAGCGATGGCATAGATGCCGTGGTGATAGTCACCCCGAATCATCTACACCACCCTGTAGCCAAGTGCTTTATGGAACACGGTATTGATATTGTTTCAGACAAACCGCTCACCAAAACCGTGGATGAAGCCCGCGAGCTCCTGCAACTGCAACAACAAACAGGACTCGTGTTTGGCGTCACCTACGCCTATTCAGCACATGTGATGGTTCGCCAAGCGCGAGAGATGATAAACCAAGGGATGATTGGCGAGATCCGGCAAGTGCATGTTGAATATTTTCAGGAGTGGGCGATCAACATAACCGACGGCGGAGACGATGCACCTTGGCGTTTTAAACGCGAATTTAGTGGAGACAGCATGACCGTTGCTGACATCGGCACACATGCAGCTCAATTGGCATCGTTTGTTTGCAACAAACCAATTACCGCTGTTGATGCTGAGTTTTTAGTCACAGGCGCTCCGAAAGAACTGGAAGACACCGCTTTTATGCGCATCCGTTTAGACAAAACAATACCCGGAACACTAATGGTGTCGCAATCAGCAGCAGGCACGCAATGTGGCCTGCGCATCCGAGTGCATGGGACAAAGGCATCGATAGATTGGCAACAAGAAAACCCCGAAAGCCTTTGCTACACAAAATTGGATTCACCTACACAAGTCATCGAGCGCGGTTACACCGCAGGCATGCTAGAGCCAGCAACTCATCTAGTCAGAATGCCACGCGGCCACCCAGAAGCACTAACCGATGCTTGGGCCAACCTTTATACTGAATTCGCCATCGCCATTGATGCACGCAAACAAGGCGCGACCTTACCCGACAACCTGCTTAACTATCCAGGAATTGTTGATGGGGTCAATGGAATGTTGTTTGTGGATGCGGCGATTAAATCCAACGATGCCAGTGATTGGGTTGAGTGCGAGTTGGTTTAAAAACCAACAAGTAACAGTCTAAGGTTAATTCAATAAGTTAATCGTACCCACAATTTATACTTAGAAATATAAATGGAACGCAATCGTTTCAGGCACGGTTGCGGTTATCTGTATTGTTCGGCCAGACCGACTTGATGGTTTACTTGATGCAGCTTTTACAGAGGTTGCTCAAGGACTCAGGGCTGAAAAGCCCTGACTGTATATTTAATAATTGGGAATGAATTTGTACTAACTAAGTTTTGACGCGTCCAGTCAGTCGTTCAATTAATAGATGCACCACATCCCCATGGTTGTGGTGCCATGTTGCAACCAAGGGTTGTCAATGAGTTACGTAAGAAACGGGGATATCCGGAGAAAATACAGACTGTGGGAGATCAAATT
>CALGND010000093.1 GCA_937958675.1 uncultured Granulosicoccaceae bacterium | reverse complement strand
ACACCCTCTGCGGATGTCGCGGCAGTTTTGGAGGAGAGTGGGCTAGAAATGATTGGGCTCAACACCCAACGTGGCCACGTAGCTAATGGTGAAAACGGTGTAGCAGCACTCGTCGGCCGTGAGACACAAGCGCAGGAATATATAAATGAAGCTATCGCCTATGCCAAAGAGATAGCGTGTAAAAACATCCATGTGATGCCGGGTTTTGCAGACCACAAAGATAAGACAGCGCAAACTATTTTTGATGCAAATTTGACTTATGCTTGCCATGCCGCCGCCTTGCACGACAAGACAATATTAATCGAGCCGCTCAATCAATATGATGCGCCTGGCTATTATTTATCAACGCTTGATCAAGCGCTGGCAACGATTGACCGCTTAGGTGAAGCTAATCTGAAAATCATGTTTGATTGCTATCACATGCAAATAATGGGTGGTGACTTACTACGCCGTTTCAAACAAGCATCTGAACATATAGGACACGTACAGTTTGCAGGCGTACCTGATCGCGCTGAGCCAGATACCGGTGAAATAAATTACAATTGCTTATTAAACGAAATTGCCGCGGCTGGCTACGATGGTGTGTTTGGCGCTGAATACAAACCGCGTGTGTCGACTGATGCAGGGCTAAAGTGGCTTAAGGATTTTATAGCGCCATTTTCGAGTTAGTACATACTGTTTTTAATGTCTAGCGAGATGTTTTCATCAATGAGTTCAGCTTCGTCTTTCGATATATCTCGATGATGCATCATCAGCTCTGCAAGGGTAGGGACCTCTTGTGCAGAGCGTTTGGCTTTTGGGTCCCACAATTTAGAGCGCAAAATTGCTTTTGCACAGTGGCCGTAGGCTTCCTCAACATGAATGATCAGTACCAGTTGCGGCAGTTTGTCGCGTACGGCAAAGGGTTCTAGTAATTCTGGGTCGTGAGTAATTTGAGCTTTTCCGTTCACCCGTAATGTTATTGAAACTCCAGGTATCATAAATAGCAACGACACGTGAGGAGATTGAACGACGTTTCTCATCGTATCGTAACGGCGATTGCCAGGTCGATCAGGCATCAGTAAGGTGGATTCATTGGCCACGGTAACAAATCCAGCTGGGTCACCACGTGGTGATAGATCGCTCTTATACTCAGAGTTTTGTGATGATAAACAGCAAAAGGGTGACATGCTAATAAACTGCTGCATGGGTTCGGTAATAACGGTAGTCGCCTTTGCCCAAATACTCTCGGTAGTATGACCACATATCGCACGCAGCTTTTCTTCGTCTTTGACTAAATACTTTTCTCTTATTTTCAGGTCAGGCATGTGTACATCATCGTTTGTTATAGTGTTTGGTGTACTAGAACAGCTTAGCCATTAGTTTAGCAAACATCCAATTCTTGGGAACTTAGGTTGCAGGCTGTGGGTCAGTAGACAACGATTTAAGTGTAAAATTCATTACAGTAACCACTCACGATGATCTCTAACTAATGAAGAATAAAAACGATGCGTTACTAGGCGCTTTGGTGGCAGACGCAGCTTCAATGGGGCTGCATTGGCTTTACGACCAAGACCAAATAAAACAAGTAGAAACGACTGGCAGTGTCTTGTTTCGGCAACCTGATGCTGCGGTCTACGAAGGTAAGCGAGGCTCATTCGTTCATGCTGCTCGACGCGCAGGTCAGTTGTCTCACTACGGTGAATCAGCACGCATTGTAGGCGCGCTTGCCTCAGGCGAAGGCTACTCCATCGAGAATCACCAAAAAGCGATCATGGATGTGTTCGGGCCGTGCGGCGCTTTTGAAGGCTATCCGGATAGACCAACAAAACAGTTGATTGCTCGTTTAATTATGGAGGGTGACGACATCAGCGTACCTTCTGGAATGGATGATAACCAAATGCCTGGCGTTTGCGTTGTGCCGGGTTTGTTCGCGGTTGATGCCTCAATTTCTCAAACGCTGGACGCGGTAAAGGTTATATCCACCAATGAGGATGTACTTCAATCATCGACAGCGGTTCATAGCGTGTTGTCGCAGCTGGCTTCTGGCGTTGAACTAAAACAAGCCTTAGCAATTGCTGCTGAGCCGGTAAAGGGTGAATTGGGTGACTTAATGCGAGAAGCCCTGGCCAAAGATGCCTACGAACCTTTGCAAACAGCCCAACAATTCGGTTTAGCCTGTTATGTAAAACACTCCATGCCGCTGAACTGGCATTTACTTAATCACGCAACTGATTTTACTAACACCGTTACTGACAACATTCGCTGCGGTGGTGATTGTTGTGGCCGTTCTATGGCATTGGGTAGCATTGCTGGTTTAGCGTTTGGTGTGCCTAGCGAACTGGCACAACAAGTTGTGGGTATCCACTAAGATTAGTTAGGTTTGGAGTTCGTGCCGACGATAAGGTCGTATTAGCTTCGCACTGCTGATGTGACGACGCAGCCTCAAAAAAAAGCAAAGCTGCATGTCGTCCTATGTGGGCTTTTGATGCTATCGTATGCCGTCCATCTTAGCCTTGTTTGCCGTATGACCGAACTGACCATCACGTTAACTGGAGAAGTAAGAGAATCCAATTTTGAGGAGTGGAAGAATGGACTTGCCGAGCGCATTCAAGCGGTCGACACAACGCTCTCAGAAGATGACGACTTCACCTCAGCAGCCGACAGCATTCGACAGTTCCGCGACGCAGAGTTGACGCTCAAGAACGCCAAGCAAGCAGCCCTACAACAGGCGGCAGACATAAATCGTTTGTTTGATGCTGTTGATGCGGTCACCGAAGAGACGCGTCAGGCGCGGCTTACTTTGGAGCGTAAAGTCCGCGTCCGGCGACAGGAAATCAAGCAAGAAGCGATGCAGGCTCATTTTGATACCAATGCAGCCACGCTCGATGCGTTATCGCCTGCTGAGCAAGCGTTGTTCCAGGATCGTGCATCTCTACTCAGTCTATCGTTCGACGAGCTAGAAAACACGATTGCGGAACGCATCGGAGTCTGGCAGGCGGCACAATCTGCTGCTAATCCATCGCACACGCTAAACTGCGAAATCACTCATAGTACCGAGAGCACGACAGTCACTGATGGAGGCGTCGAGTCTGAGCAGGCAATGGATGCGCAAAACCCATCCGGCGACCACACTGGCGCGGAGGTTAACGATGTATCGCGCGGCTGGCGCGTGACAATCGATTTGTCGGCACCGCGAGCTAAGGCTGACCAGATATTTACTCGCGTGCGCGATCGTTGGAAAGCTGACCGCGCCGTAGACGGCATTGATTTAATAGCGAGAGACTAGACCGGGTCTGCCAGTACAGTCATGCTCCCCGTCTCAGTCCGGATAGTCCGCAACTCCAAAGCAACACCATCGCGCGCATGCGCTAGGTCTCCGTGTTACCGCTGACAGCGACGATAACGCTCGGATTTGCGCACTTTTTTTATCGCGTTATTAGCGTCGTATTTTCTAAACGAATCGGTGGGGCAGCACAGGATTGGGGCTGTCTGCGTTGGGATTATCGGCGTTGTTATTGTTATGCGGCCTGGAGTGAATGGTATTTTCGATATTTATGCGCTGATTCCACTGGAGGGGTCTGAAGTCCGGTGTTCCAAAACGTACACTAAACGATGGAATGGTTTTCACAAAAAAAGCGTGTTGATCGACAATCAATTATATGCATATAATGCAACTTAATCACTAGCCGATAAGTTGCCATGGCCTACGCGACTGCCCAACATACCCAAATGGACCAAATCCCAGTAGTGGATCTGAGCTCATTGCAGAACGGCACGGATCCGGATTCTGTGGCCGAGTCACTGCACGCTGCCAGTCAGAATCTGGGCTTTATTTATGTTAAATCCCACGGTATCGCGGATAGCCTAATTGCTGAAGCTCGAAAATCTGCATTTGAATTCTTCAGACAATCTGATGAAGAAAAATCTAAGGTCCTTATTTCAAAGCACCACCGTGGCTGGTTAAAGCCAGGTGCATCGAAAATGGAAGATGATGCCAAGGCTGACCTTAAAGAGAGTTTTCTCTGGGGTCATCAAAGTGCCGATGGACACACAACGAAAGACCATCCCTTGCGCGGCCCAAATCAATGGCCACCTCATGTACCTTCGATGGAGCAAGCTGCGATGGCCTACTTTAGAGCCGCGCATGATGTTGCTTATCATTTGATGCGCGGGTTTGCTCGCGGTTTGAATTTGCCTGATAACTTTTTTCTTCGCACGTGTTCGCACCCTATGAGTCGCGCCTCCTTTGTCTACTATCCTCCACAACCAGAGAGCTCTGGTGAGAATCAGTTTGGTGTTGCGCCACATACAGACTTTGGCGTCTTAACCGTACTGTGTCAGGACAGCACGGGTGGTTTGCAAGTTGAAGATAAGGACGGTAACTGGATTCACGCGCCGCCTATCGACGGCACATTGGTGATTAACGTGGGAGACCTTCTTAGCCGCTGGACTGGCGGGGCATATAAATCCACCCCGCACCGAGTAGTGAATACGTCTGGGCAGGAACGATTGTCACTGGTATTAGCATTCGACCCGGATCCGGACACCATCATCGATGCCAATGAAATTCCAGGCTTGTCATCGAAGGAAGCAAGCATCACCTGCGGTGACTACTTGCAGTGGCGTTTTGCAAAAGCATTCTCCTACCGCAATGAATCAGACTCACGGTAAGTCAGGCCAAGCCAAAAGATAATCCCAATGGACACTATTGAAAAAAATAAGCAATCTGACCAGGCTAATGCTGAAAGTAACGACCGCGCGATTGGCTCAGCCTTGCGTGATCTACGAGAGACGTCTGCGCTAACAGCTCGGCAGTTAGCGGACGAGTCCGGTATATCAGCTGCAATGATAAGCCGCATTGAAAGCGGGCAAGTCTCACCATCAATTTCAACCATGACCTCACTAACTGGCGCACTTGACGTACCCCTCGTCAGTTTGTTTCGAGATATTGCAACAGAACGTACTGACTTTACTCATGTACCAAAAGGCAGCGGCGTTGTGTCTACACGATTAATGGGAGACCACGAACATCACTATATCAATCTGGCAGTGCATCGTAGGCGTGATGTAAACTTCGAAGCGCATCGGGTCACGATGAAGCAGCAGGATTGTGAAGTACCACGCTACATCGGCCATGGCGTGCTGTTTATCCACATACTCGATGGCTCTGGCATCTATCTTTATGGCAAACAGAAAATAACGCTAAAAGAAGGCGATAGCCTCAGTGTAGATGCTGAGTTATTGCATGGTTTCACTAAAATTCTAACGCCTGAGCTGACCTTTCTATCAGTTCAGTCGGAGGCTCGCCGATGAGCGCCTGGATCAGCATGATCAGCGATGCCGATGCTGATGACGACCTACTCGATGCACTTAAGCTCGCCCGCACCCCTCACGGCACTGTCGACAATGTCATGCGTGTTCACTCACATCGTCCCAACACCATGCGTGGCCATGTCGCCCTGTATCGAGCCGCGTTACACGACAACACTAATACGCTGCCCGAATGGCTGCAGGAAACAATCTCATCTTATGTTTCGATATTGAATACCTGCCCATACTCTCTTGCCAACCATTGGGCCAATGCTCGTCATCTAATTGCAGACGATGCCAAGGCAGATGCAATTGAACAGGCCTTGCATTCAGGAATACTCGAAACCGTTTTCGCTGGATCAGAACTCGCACTTCTGAACTACGCGCGAAAACTCACACTTCACCCAGGTCAGATGAAACAGTCAGATGTTGAAGCATTAAAAGCGACAGGGTTAAGTGATGGTGAGATTCTCGAAGCCAATCAGATTATCGGCTACTTCAATTACGTCAACCGGCTCTTGAATGGTTTAGGCGTAAGTACAGAAGGCGACACCGTGGGGTATTACAGCGATGAACCCTAACTCACATATTATGAGCCTGTACGAAACAGCTCAATTAACGATTAGACGGCTCCACCCATGACAGTCCGAGATGAACCCACTGATTTTGCCGGTGCAATGTCACTCATTCAAAATTGCGTTGGTGGTAGCGCAGGCGAAAGACTGCTGATCGTCAGTGAGCCTGAAGAAAATGGTATGTATGACAGGCGTGCAGCAAAGTTAGCTGCCGCAGCCGGCCGCTCTATAGGCATGACTGTCTATGAGCTTGAGTCGAATTCGTTTGTCAACAATGACGATGAAAAAGCCATTCTGCTTGATTCACTTCGTGGCTTTGACCATATCGTTTTCTTTTCGCGAGTTGGTGATCAGATACGTTTTTTGTCAAATGAAAACATGCCTCCATCAACCATGTGTTACACGCTCGATCAAGATTCATTAAATTCAAATTTCGGCACTGCCTGCCATCACGGCATGAGTGAAATCAAACGATTAATTGATTCGACTTTAGAGACTTGTAGCGAGATTCGCGTAAGCTGCCCACTTGGCACTGACTATAGTGGCCGTCCAGACTGGGGAACAAACACACCCAGCGAAGTGACGTTAAAGCGATTCCCGCTACTCGTCCCACAACCCATTCCAGCGCTTGGCTTTAGTGGGCGCATTGCACTGAGTCGATTTCTTATTGGTACCGGATCACGATACTACGACCCTTACTATCTGCCGTTGCCCAACGACGTCTTAGCCATCATTGAAGATAATCGTATTGTGCGCTTTGAAGGCAGTGTCGATGACGTACAGCGTGTCGAAGAGCACTACCAAAACGTATCCAGCCAACTATCGATTGATCCCTGGTTTGTCGATTCGTGGCACGCGGGCATTCACCCTGGCTGTAATTTCGTGACCGATGCAGAGACGGACATGATGCGATGGTCAGGCTCGGCATTTGGCAATCCACGCATCCTGCACTTCCATACCTGCGGACAGTATGCGCCGGGAGAAATCAGCTGGAACATCCTCGACCCAACCGTCACCATTGACGGAGTTGCTTTATGGGAAGCAGGGAAGTTACATCCGGAACGATTACCAGAGGGCATGTCTGTACTGGCGCGGCACCCGCAACTTGCCGAACTTTTTGCTAATCCTGTAAGAGAGATTGGATTGGCCGGATAAAACTGACTCTACGCGTCTGTCTGCGGGTTTAGCACTCGATCCATATAATGATAAAAATCGAGTACGGTCCCTTCGTAATTGGCTGATGCCAATGCGCGAGGCTCATATAGGTCAATCAGAACTCGATATAAACTAAGAAGCTCTTTACTTCATACTAGCGATTGCAGTAATACTATTGCTCGACTTCGCCGCTTGCGGTGAGTATCGTCATGCATAATCAAAACAGCAGGCAAGCTATTATGATAGACAACGCCGTTTCCTCAACGATTGATCTCGACTTAGACGGCAAGCACGTGGGTGACTTGCGCATTGTCTGGTCGGACAACACTGTACCGCTCGGCTACCACCCCGTTCCAGTCATCAGTATCCGTAGAGGTAAAGGCCCCGTGGTGGTCCTGTTTGGTGGCACCCATGGTGACGAGTTCGAAGGGCCAGCCGCGTTGATGCGACTGGTCAACGATATACAGCTCGAAGCGATAACAGGCCAGATCATTATCGTTCCCGCATTAAATACCTCCGCGGTAGTAAATTCGTGCAGAGTCTCACCTCTCGATGGTATCAATTTGAACCGCGCATTTCCCGGCAATGCCAAGGGCACGATAACCCAACAGATAGCGTGCTGTGTTGAAACGCACCTACTGGCAAGAGCTGATGCAGCAATCGATTTTCACTCCGGTGGCAAAGCATCATTCTTTCAACCTTGCGCGCTTGCTACACGCACTAATGATAAGAACCTGTCTGAACGTAACCTTGAGCTCGCCGCGGCATTTGGGTTCCCACTACTGTGGGTGCTGAATAGTTTTAACGATAACAGCTCGCTTAACGCAGCCGCAGAGCGGGTAGGTGTTCCGATGATTGCCACTGAGCTTGGGGGTGGAGGTGGAGTCGATCCAGAAATTACTGATGCCACCGAAGCAGGCCTATATCGAGTGTTGAAACACACTGGGGTGCTAAGTGGCGACCTGCCTGCATCCGGGGACATGCGCAGGGTTGAAATTCAGTCAAGCGATCATAGCCTGTACGCGCAGGGTGAAGGTGTGTTTGATCGACACTTCAGTGCGGGTCAAGATGTCATCGCCGGACAGGTTGCCGGGCGTTTGCATTATGTTACCGAGCCTCGCCGTCCGTCAGAGACAATTAAATTTACTCAAGATGGTTACGTGTTAGCGCATACTAACAGAGGGTATGTGAACCGCGGTGATTTGCTCGCGCTGGTGGTGCAAGATGCTAGCTAACACCCGTTCACGAACGTGAGTCAATCTCGCCTATCTGGCCAATAGGTGTTACGATAAGGATGTATGAGCGCCCAGCAAACAATGATCGAGGCATCAAACCTTGACAAATTTTACGGCAAATTTCAGGCACTGAAAAATATCAATTTTTCGGTCGCTCAAGGTGAGCGGGTAGTTATTTGTGGCCCATCAGGTTCCGGAAAATCCACGCTAATACGCTGCTTTAATGGCCTTGAAAATCACAACGCGGGAAAGCTTGTCGTTGATGGCATTGAGGTATACGAAGGCTCACGCGATATACGCAAGCTGCGACAAGAAGTCGGTATGGTGTTTCAGCAATTCAATCTGTTTCCACATCTGACCGTACTCGAAAACCTAACGATCGGCCCTATTCGTGTGCGCAAGAAATCCCAACAGGAAGCAGAGGCAAATGCACGAACCTACCTTGAACGCGTGCATATTCCAGAGCAAGCCGACAAATATCCCAGCCAGCTTTCTGGTGGGCAGCAGCAGCGCGTAGCCATAGCGCGTTCTCTTTGTATGGAAACAAGAATCATGCTTTTCGATGAACCAACCTCAGCGCTCGACCCTGAAATGATCAATGAGGTTTTGGAAGTGATGGTTGATCTTGCTGAGGGTGGGGGTATGACGATGGTTTGTGTCACCCATGAAATGGGTTTTGCACGCAAGGTTGCCGACAAAATGGTTTTTATGGATGAGGGTGAAATAATTGAAACGGCTCCCCCCGAACGATTTTTCACCGCACCTGAAACCGAGCGCTGTCAGGAGTTCCTACAGCAAATTCTAGTGCACTGATGCGTGACTAATTCAACTGCCAATTACGTTCCGCCCAAAGCGCCAGCACTGTCGCGATTCTTTTCATCGTTACCGGTTAGCGTACTAATTTATCTTGTTGTGATCTGCATGATTATTATGTCTGCGTATAACGGTGCGCAGGCCATGGGCTACAACTGGCAATGGTATCGAGTGCCAAAATATTTCTACACGCTGACTGATGAAGGTTTTCAGTGGGGGGAGATTGCCATTGGCATTGTCAAAACGATCGAGATATCATCCCTTGCATTTCTTCTTGCAGTGCTTCTTGGGATTACGGTTGCATTGCTTAGGTTATCGACCCTGTTGGTAGGGCGGGCACTCGCCATCGGCTTCCTTGAAATTGTTCGTAACACGCCATTATTGGTGTTGTTGTATCTTTTTTATTATGTGCTTGGGCCGATCTTTGATCTGGACCGCTATGCAGCCAGCGTGTTGTGTCTAGGGGTTTATCACGGTGCAATGGTATCCGAGATATTCAGAGCCGGAATCAACGCGGTACCGACAGGTCAGTGGGAGGGTGCAGAATCGATTGGCATGTCAACACCTCAGGTTTATCGATTTATCATACTGCCGCAATCCGTTCGTTTTATGCTTCCGCCTTTGACCGGCGAGGCGGTTAACATGATAAAGAGCTCTGCTATCGTGAGTGTTGTTGCGGTGGCGGAACTAACAACGATTGGCAGGAACATCATTTCAGATACCTACATGAGTTTTGAAATTTGGTTTACGATCGCTGTAGTTTATCTGGTTGTCACTTTAATTTTGTCGATCGGCATTTCGTTTGTCGAACGACGTTATGCTGTATCTTAATTCGCGACCCGTTACGGGCAATCAATCCATGCAATAAGTAATATTAGGAGAATTATGTTGAACATAGCAACACGATTAACCAGTGCGGTAGTGCTTTTAGTGGCATTTGCACTCAGTGCTCCGGCTATGGCGCAGCAAGCCAGCAAGGAGCTGTCCTCTGAAAGTGCCATAGAGACCATCAAGAAGCGCGGGGCAATCAAGATCGGCCTGTCAATATTCAAGCCCTGGTCAATGCGCGACAAAAACGGTGATCTCATCGGATTTGAATTAGACGTCGGCAGAAAGCTCGCCGAAGACATGGGTGTTGAGGCAGAATTTATCCCAACCGCATGGGATGGAATTATTCCAGCGCTGGTCAGTGGCAAATTTGACGCGATTATCAGCGGCATGACAACCACACCTCAACGCAACCTGACCATTAACTTTACTGATCCCTATGCGTATTCTGGGTTAACTATTCTGGCTAACACCAAAATGACGGCAGGTCTGACAGAAGTTGAAGACTACAACAGTGAAGACATCACCTTTGCAGCTCGTCGCGGGGCTACCCCCGCTGCACTGATTCCACAGATGTTCCCAAAAGCCAAGCTTCTATTATTTGATGAAGATGGTGCATCCACCCAAGAGGTTCTCAACGGCAAAGCCCACGCTACAATGTCTTCAGAGCCGACACCTTCTAATGAAGCCAGGCGTTATCCGGATGTTCTGAATGTACCATTCGAGACTGCGTTCTCAGCTTCTGGTGAAGCGTTTGGAATACGCAAAGGTGACCCTGACGCCGTCAACTACTTCAACAACTGGATCAACTATCACACACGAACCGGCTGGTTAAAGGAACGTCACGATTATTGGTTCCGTGGTAACGACTGGGCCGACATGGTTCCTGCCGATTAGTGTGGTTGAGCGCCAAACAAGATCAGCTTCATGCTAAACGCTTGTATATCAGCCGAAGCAAGAGTATGTACTCTTGCTTCGGCTGTGTTAGCTGATGCTTTTCTCATAATTAACCGAACTCGTGCAATCCAGAACTAAAAAACTCCATTGGTTGGACTACGTGCTGCTGGCTATTGTGCTAGCGGTCGTGGCATTCATTTGGTATCGCATAGAAGGCACCCTAAATTACAAATGGCGCTGGGAGATCATTCCGAACTATATTGTTCGATGGCACCCAGAGAAGCAAACCTGGGTTGCCAACCTGTTACTGCAGGGGCTCATTACCACCATCCGGATCAGCATTTACGCCAGTATTCTTGCGCTGATTCTAGGCATCGCCTTAGGCGTCGCCCGGTGTTCAAAAAATCTCGCTGTTCGGATGTTAGCCAGAACCTATCTTGAAGTACTGCGCAACATACCGCCTGTTGTTGTTATATTTATTTTTTTCTTCTTTCTTTCGGAACAGTTGATCACCGCTTTCAACATCGAAGGCTGGGCTCGTTCCATCGCTCGTCAAGAAGACAACGGTATGTGGGAGTTCTTCTTTGGTGACATGCGCAGGTTCCCTTCACTAATTTCAGGCGTAGTGGTACTGGCGCTATTCGAAAGCGCATTTGTAGGTGAAATAGTAAGAGCGGGCATTCAATCCGTTGGCAAAGGGCAAATTGAAGCCGCTCAGTCGATTGGTATGAGTAAGCCTGATCAATTACGTTTTATCGTATTACCGCAAGCGCTAAAAAAGGTTGTACCTCCAATGGCGAATCAGTTTATTTCCTTAATCAAGGACAGCTCGATCATCTCACTTATCTCGGTACAGGAACTCACCTTCAAAGCGGTCGAGCTGGTCGCATCCACTCGCGCCATTTTTGAAACGTGGATCACCACTGCTTTATTTTACTTTCTGATTTGCTTTTCGTTATCCCTGTTGTTTCGAAAGTTGGAGAAACCCAGTGTCACTAACAACTAATGCATCGTTGCCCGCCACAGTGCAAACTCCAATTACCCAGGCGATGGCTGAAGGTGCACTAACTCGAAAAGAATTGAAAGCGCTTATGCAGCGATCCGACAAGCCAGCAATCATGCGATTGCTTGTCTGGTTTTGCTTAGTCGCCACGACCGGATATCTGATCTGGCTGGCATATGATTCTGTGTGGCTTTTGCCAGCGATGTTCATACATGGGATTGTTCTGGTTCACCACTTTTCGTTACAGCATGAGTGCTGCCATTACACAGCATTTAAAACCCGTTGGCTTAACGATATTGTTGGAAATTTTTGTGGGCTGGTGATAATGCTGCCGAACCGTTTTTTTCGCTATGAGCATTGTGATCATCACACATTTACGCAACTCAAGGGAAAAGATACAGAGATGATCGAGTTGCCAGAAAACCTTGCTGGTTATTTTTGGTATATATCATCGATACCTTACTGGAAGGCAAAGCTAAACGAATTGTGGCGACACTCTCTTGGCAATCTAACCCCTGGCGAGAAAAAATTTGTACCAAAAGAAGAACGCAAAACAGTGATTCTAGAGGCGCGCCTGATGGTGCTGTTCTATTGTGTCGTTATTGTGGTCTCAGTCTTGTTGCAATCCACAGCAGCAATTTGGTACTGGTTTCTCCCGGTGGTACTGGGTGAGCCCGTTATGCGTGCAATACGAATGACAGAGCATGTAGGCCGCCCGATGGTTTACGACATGAAAACCAATACCCGTTCCAACATCGTCAGCCTGCCTTGGCGTTTTCTCTGCTGGAACATGAACTACCATGCTGAACATCATTACGCTTCTTCGGTGCCTTTTCATGCGTTGCCCGCATTAAACCGAAAACTCGATGGCTACGTTCATGTGGAGAAGCGTGGGTACGTGGGTGCTCATGCCGATATTCTTTCCCAATTGCTCGGCCGGGTAGCACGACAGAACACCAGCACAATAGATCAAACTAACAACCGGGATTCTTAATGCAATGCATTTTGCTGACAAAACAATAGGCATTGTTGAACATTATGGATGAGCACTGGCAGGATTTAATTTCACAAGACGAACTCGAAGCAGGAGATGTAACACCAGTGCCGTTTGGTAAAACACTCTTAGCGGTGTATGACACAGTTGATGGCATTTTCGTTAGCGATGCTCGATGCACCCATGCAGGCGCTAATTTGTGCGACGGGTATTTCGATGGTAAATTTATTGAGTGCCCGTTGCATCAGGGCTTATTCGACGCCAGAACAGGTATAGCCAAAGCTGCTCCAGTTACTCGACCATTAAAAATGTTCAAGGCAAGGGTACATAATCGTATGGTGCAGATATCGCTATAGCTACATGGCATTGTAATCCCCTCATTTTTATCGAAATGAAGAGACAAGTGTAAGCAAAGCCATAGATTAATGAAATACATAATACGATTAATTTATTGTCCTTCCTAATGAAACTAAGGACGAATCAACGCTCTAAATTACTGAATCCATTAAGGGGTGAAAAAACTGAATATATTTCGATAATGGAACGCGGAATATGGATTTTGACCGAATTGACTACAAGGTAATTAAGCTTTTGCAGTACGAAGCTCAGTTAATGAACAAGCAGATTGCTGCAGTCGTGATGGTTAAAATTTCCAAGAGCGGCCAGTAGCGGCAGGCTCGGGCCCTGTACAAGATAAGATGCGTAAAAGGAATCTATCGGTAATTTTACCCATCAATGCTGCGCTGGCCACCAAATCTTGCTAAAGCAGATCCCTAGGATTAACTCACACCTTTTAATGGCAACCGATAGAGGAATGAGTTATGTCTATTAACACTAGTAAAGCGTTTTTATCCACCTTTCTATCAGCGTCGTTACTTGCTTGTTCCAGCTCTGATTCGAGTAACGACGTACCGAGCAATGATCCAATCGGAACGGCATCGCCTAGTTCTAACATCGTCACACCAACAGCGACAGCCCAATTCACGCCTACCACTGAAGGGCTAATTGGTCCGCTGGGTGGCTCTGGGCTTGACGGCGAATACGCCCAATTCAACGACAGCCCATTTGCCAATATTAGCTTTGGCGACGGTTACTTCTACCTTGAGGATTTCGAGGACAGATTACTTGAACACCCTGGTGCCGAGGCGTCTCACGGTAACTTTGTCTCGCTGGAGTTTGGTGAGAATTTTCATGACTCGGTCGATGCAGATGATGGCATTATCGATGGTGATTCACTGCAAGGGGAGAGCTGGTTTGCCAAAGTCTCTAGCACCGGCATTGTATGGTCTTTTGACGAAAGCCAGCTAAACGGACTACTACCAACCCATATTGGCATTGTTTGGACTGATGGTAAAAATGAAACGAGATTTGAGGCGTTTGACGCGGCGGGGAATTCGCTAGGTAGCATCAATGCTGACCATGATAACCAGTCATTTAACGGCGAAACAAATGAGGATCGTTTTTATGGAGTCGTTCACTATGCTGGCGTCTCTTCCATCAAGATCAGTAATGACTACCGACCTACCGGTATAGAAGTTGATCATTTACAGTGGGGGCATCTGCCAGAGGAGCTGCGATAGAAAACTACTTCGTCGGCTCAACGCCTGCTGATGGGTTTGCCATCAGCAGGCCAGCTATTGAATTTAGCCAATTTATCCGGCTAGAAGTTAAGTCGATTGGCCACCGCTATCGCCGCCACAGATCAAAAACGCCGTATTGCCGAATTGGGTGGTGAAAACCATACGCCAACCCCGGTCGAGCAAAGCAAGCTACAGTTTAAGCCGGCTTCCATCGACTAAACAGAATAAACGCAACAATAACCGACAAAGCTGACAGTAAAAAAGGTGCTGCCGGCAGATACAAGGGTGTCTCGGTCTGCGTGAAATAACTGAACACGCGCGTCATGACAAAAGGGCTGATAATGGTTGCCAAAGCCGTTAGTGAACTCATCGCCCCTTGCAACTCACCTTGCGCATTTTCGGGAACACTGTTACTCATCAATCCTTGTAGTGCAGGGACTGCAACCGCACTGAATACGCTGACTGGCATAAACGCAAAGACATGCCACGTCTCAGTCATGAAGGGATAGGCCAAGAATGACAGTAGGTGAATACACATACCGAACAGAGCTGTTACCTTTTCACCGAAGCGCGTAAGGATAGGCCTAATTAACGCGCCTTGTATGATCATAATACCGAAGCCATAAGCCGCGAGTGACAGACCTACCATGCGCGCGTCCCAGTTAAATTGTGCACGCCCGAAAAATGCCCAGATCGATGGATAAACGAAGAACGCGATGCTCAGTAGCAGGAAAACCAATAACATGGGCATAAGGCCAGGCAGGGTTTTCATTTGTTTAAATGTGCCAAAAGGATTGGCACGCCCCCAGTCAAACTTGCGCCTTTTATCTTGTTTGAGAGACTCAGGCAGAACAAAGTAACCAAACAACATATTGGTGAATGCCAGTGCAGCTGCGGCAAAAAACGGAGCACGGGACCCATATTCAGCCAGTAATCCACCCAACATCGGGCCCAGTACAAAACCGACACCAAACGCTGCACCCAGCAGCCCAAAGTTTTTTGCCTTGTCTTTACTTGAAGAAATATCGGCCATATACGCACCAGCAGTAGAGTGCGTTGCCGCGGTAATGCCGCCAATAAAGCGCCCCACAAACAATAACCAGAGAGATTGCGAGAATGCCATCACTAAATAATCCAACGACATGACCAACAATGCAATCAACAACACTGGCCTGCGACCGTAGGCGTCAGACAAACCGCCTACCGTAGGAGAGAACAGAAACTGGTTAATCGCAAAAACGACGGTTAAGGTGCCACTCCATATAGCCGCTTGACTGAGATCGACTGTTCCGACCTCCTGAATCAAGTCCGGCATCACCGGCATAATGATACCAATCCCCATGGAATCGAGCACTACCGTTATAAAAATGAAGAGAACAGGTAAACGCATAGTTAATGTTAGTTACGAACAATTGCTTGGTTGACACTTCCGTGTAAATGAACGTACGAGCCGAAACACTGCGACGGCAAGAAAGCAGGGGAGTGAGTTTACCTGTCTTTGTTGTGAAGTGGCTTTCTTAAAGTTACCAATGAACTGCCTATTGCGCCAGCGACTGACGGTAGCTTTCAGCTTCCCAGTGAAGCAGTTCATGTACTTGGCCGGGTTCTAGATAGTTTATGGCGGCCCCATCAGGTACTCTTCGACATACATCGGATAAACAACGGGCTAAAGCGAATTGCGAGTCATTCGCCTCTTTGTGCATAAGTACACCCACCTCGGGTACAACTATGGACAGAGGTAGTTCAGCCTTTTCGCCTTTGTTATCTTTTGCTATTTGATCAATGGCTTGGCCCTGGTTAGCAACAGTGGTGCCGTTACCAAGAAAGATCACATGATCAGGATAAAGGCTTCCACCTGCGGCAATACTAAGCGACGCTTTATCCATCGCCACCGCGTGCGTTGCTAATTCTTCTGCTGGTAAGTACTGCGAGCCTTTTGAAAGTTTGGATAATGTTTCTATAACGGGTGGGCTGCTCTTCTTAACTGGTTGTTTAATAGCATCTCGCACACGTTGTAACAATGCTTCTGCCAAAGGTACTGAATCAGCAGCGACAACCAAACCGTGGTTTCCAAGAACAACAACATCAGCATCAACACCGCGTGTTAATGCTGATGCAATGTATTTTGATAATGGCAGGCCTGGGCGCCGGTAGGGGACCCAAAGCCAGTTAAAACTTGCGAGAAGTTGCTGCAATAACGCTTTCCCGTTTGTTTGCACCGCTAACGCGATTGTATCCACACAGTGCACATGCACTACAACGTTTTGCGGTAGCACGGCATGCACTGTTGTCTCAATTGATGGCCTAAGACCATTTGGATTAAGTGCTTGCTCTACAAAATCAACCGATTTTTCGGCTCTTGGGTCACTCACTAATAGCGCTTGTCGCAGTGCATCAAGCTGAACGGGTACAAACAAATCAGAATCGCAGGCATCAGCCAAACATGTACCCGATGCTTTTATCCACATTCTGTCGCCCAGCTTTACTGAGGTGTTGCCGCCAGCTGCCTGAACCTGTAAGGGATCTACTCCTACTTTTCGTGAAAGCTCTCGTAAGGCATTGATTTCAAATTCAGGGTACGGCTCAGTCATTCGTCATATCCGGGGTCAGGTACAGGCTCATAAAGCAAAAATATCTTGACATCTATGTTAGCTAACGAAATAATTATCATCAAGTGATAAATAATGCACTAAAGGTTCTATGGCTTCTAAACGTATTTCCACCGCTGATTCAGACAACATGGCCGTGCGCGCGGCTTGGTTGCATTACGCCGGTGGGTACACCCAAACCGAAGTCGCTAAAAAATTAGGTGTTTCTAGCCTAAAAGCACATCGCTTAATCACTCGAGCAAACAAGGGCGGGATGGTTAAGGTTTATATCGAGGGAGAGCTAACTGAGTGCGTGTCACTCGAGAATCAATTGTCATCCCTATACGATCTTGACTACTGCGAAGTAGTACCTGATTTGGATGAAGGCGATCTACCGTTAAAGGCACTCGGCGTTGCCGGTGCTCAATACCTCAAACGCATGCTCGAAAACAACGATGTTCCGTCAATTGGCGTTGGGCATGGGCGAACACTTGCAGCCTGTGTGCGTTATCTACCTAAATGCCCCGCTGTCGACAAATCGATTGTGTCCCTGCTGGGCGGATTTTCAAAAAAGTTTTCAGCCAACCCACACGATGTTATTCATTGGCTAGCTGAACGTACGGGTGCCGACGCTTTCGTTATGCCTGTTCCGTTCTTTGCCAACACGATTGACAACAAGGCCGTGATATTAGAGCAGTACGGTATCTCTGAAGTGTTGGAACTTGCACGAAACACGTCCGTAAAAATTGTGGGAATAGGCTCCATCGATACAGACGCATCCATTGTGGCAAACGTCATGGTAGAAAATGCAGAACTTGAAGCCGTTAGAAAAGCAGGGGCGGTCGGCGAACTACTGGGCCACTTCTTCAACAGCGATGGAGAGATCGTAAAAACAGATCTTTCCGATCGCACCATGGGGCTCTCATCAAGTGAGCTAAACAGTTCAAAATTTTTCGCCGTAGCGGGTGGAGCATCAAAGATTCGTGCCATCAGTGCCATTTTAAAGAGCCGCTTGTTACATGGCTTAATAACCGATGAGCGTACGGCACGCGCGCTTGTCGACCTGGGAGGGGACACGTAACTTGCGTATTTCCCGTTAGTCATACTTGTAGAAAACCGAGAGGAAGAAAGAATGTATGAAAAAGAGAAAGGCTTAGCTCAAGATTTTTTGGAAGGAAAGCTCACACGACGGCAACTTATGAAGCGCTTTACTGCGCTGGGATTAAGTGCCTCATCGGCTGGGATCCTTCTCAACATGCAGGCTACACAAGCGCTTGCTGCAGATTTTGATTGGAAAAAGCATTCGGGTAAAACCGTTAAATTATTGCTCAATAAACATCCGTACGCGGATGCAATGATTGCCAATCTTGATAACTTCAAAGCATTAACTGGGATGAATGTCGAATACGATATTTTTCCTGAAGATGTGTACTTCGACAAAGTCACAGCAGCTCTGTCCTCCGGCTCTTCAGAATATGATGTATTTATGACAGGTGCCTACATGACCTGGACATACGGGCCAGCGGGTTGGGTGGAAGATTTGAACCCGTGGATTAATGATCCGACAAAAACCAATCCAAACTATAACTGGGACGACATGCTAGAAGGTGTACGTGCATCATGTGCGTGGAGTGGCAAGCCTGGTGAAGAAGTTGGTACTGGTGATGCAAAGCAATGGTGTATCCCATGGGGATATGAACAAAACAACCTGGCGTATAACGCAGATATGTTCAAAGCCGCTGGCGTTGCTGTCCCCACTAATATCGATGAAATGATTGAAGCCGCAGCTGCAATGACTAAAGACGATGTCTACGGCATTGGTGTTCGCGGTTCGCGATCATGGGCAACAATTCACCCAGGTTTTCTCTCTGGCTACGCCAACTTTGGCGAAAAAGACTTAACTCTAACCGATGGCAAACTTTCGGCTGCAATGAATACCGATGTGTCGAAGGAGTATCACAGCAAATGGGTCAAGATGATTCAGGACTCTGGCGCAAAAGATTGGTCGACTCACACTTGGTACCAAGTAGGCACCGATCTCGGTGCGGGTAAATCTGCGATGATTTACGATGCCGATATTCTGGGTTACTTTATGAATGGTGGCGATAACAAAATGGCTGGTAAGTTGGCCTATGCACCGTTCGCAGCAAACCCAGATGCCGCAGCACCAACGCCAAACATCTGGATCTGGTCACTTGGCATGTCGAATTTTTCAAAAGATAAGGATGCCGCATGGAACTTCATGCAATGGGCATCTGGGCCAGAGCACGGCTTGTTTGGTGCTACACAGATGGACTTCGTTAACCCGGTAAGAAAATCTGTTTGGGCAGACGAGATGTTTCGTGAGCGTTTAGACAGTAGCTATCCTGGCTATGTAGAAATGCACGATGTGTCCGCACCGGGTGCAAAAATCCACTTCACACCACAACCTCTGTTCTTTGACTTAACTACAGAGTGGGCGGCATCCATGCAAAAGATGGTAGCTGGTGAAGTCCCTGTTGATGAAGGCCTAGACCAATTGGCTGAAAGTGTTAATGATCAGCTAGAAGAGGCCGGCTTGGGCTAATACTTAGCGGTGTAAAATGAGAGCCACTGGCAACACTAGCCGGTGGCTCTTCTTTCTTAACTAGCATAACTCCACAACAACTAACTCAAGCGAAGATGCCTGTGCCCAGTTCAGTTCCAAAAAGGCGTGGTAAGCGCCTGGTGAGTCGACGCGTCTTGCCTTACATGCTCAGTTTGCCAGCGTTGCTTGTCTGCATTGGTATTTTGGTGCCTTTCATTACGGCGATTTACTATTCGCTGCAACGTTTTAGATTAAGCCAGCCCTGGGCACGAGAAATGAACTGGGGCCAGAATTATGTTCGGTTCATGACTGATTCGGATTTCTGGAACACCTTGCTTGTCTCTCTAGAGTATGCATTTCTAACGGTTGGGCTCGAGCTAGTGTTGGGTTTGGGTATCGCTTTGTTATTGCAGAAGCGTACAAAACTGAATAACGCCGTGTCCATTATGCTTTTGATGCCGCTAATGACGGCGCCAGCGCTAGCGGCCCTTATGTGGAAGTTAATGACGAATCCAGGCTTCGGGATTCTCAACTACTTTCTTACCTTGGTTGGTATCGATGATTTCAGGTGGGGCGCCTCACCCAGCTCTGCTTTGTTTACAGTGGTGTTGGTGGACATCTGGGTATACACCCCTTTTATTATGATATTGCTGCTGGCAGGCTTACGCTCGCTGCCTACTCAGCCGTTTGAAGCGGCCGCTCTTGATGGAGTGCCGAGGACGCAACAGTTCTTTAGAATTACACTGCCGATGTTAACGCCGTATATCCTCACCGCAGCTCTGTTTCGCTTATTAGAATCAATTCAGCAGTTCGACATCATATACGCGATGACGCAGGGCGGGCCGGGAGACACACTAATGGTGTTTCAGGTTGAAGCGTACTTAAACTTTTTCCAATCAACCAATGTGGGTCGATCTTCCGCCCTGTTATTAATTCTCTGGGCAATAACATTCTTTATATCCAATATATTTATTAAAAACTGGCTACGCCTGCGTGAGCGTGCTCGAGGAGAGGCGTAAATAATATGGAATATCAATCTAAATTAGAAACCGTCCTGCGTGGTATTGCACTGCTGCTTGTGGTGGTATTTTTTATGTTCCCGATTTTTTGGATATTCTTGATGTCTCTGCAAACAAACGAGACTATCTTGAGGGTGCCACCTTCAATTAATTTTGAACCGACACTAAGTAATTACAGAGCGCTTATAACAGGGAAACTAGAAACCTCCGCCGCTTCACTTGAAATTAACTTTTTGCGAAACTTATGGAATTCAGTTTTTCTTTCTGTAGCCTCAGTAGCTTTGGCACTATTGCTTGGGGTACCCGCAGCCTATGCATTTGCTCGGCACAAGTTTAAGGGCTCAGAAGATATCGCCTTCACCTTGTTATCGTTTCGATTCGCACCGCCGCTGTTGGTGTTACTACCTTTGTCGTTATATTTTCAAAAAATGGGATTAGCCGATACGTACCTTGGTTTAATCTGGGTGTACCAGCTGATATGCCTGCCACTAATCCTTTGGATTGTTCGTGGTTACTTTGAAGATATCTCGCCAGATATAGAATATGCTTACCGTGTTGCCGGCCATTCTTGGTTTTCAACGTTCCGCAAAATAGCCTTACCCTTAGCCGGCCCAGGTATCGCTGCAGCCGGTTTGTTGGCCTTTATCTTCGCTTGGAATAATTTTATTTTTGCATTGGTATTGGCCTCAGCCGATAAACAGCCGGTCACGGTTGGCGCATTGGCTTTTATCACCGCCTCGGGTATTCAGTACGGTCAAATTGCGGCGGCCATTGTTATGTCTATTGCACCGACTCTCGCGTTAGCACTTTATGCACAAAAATACCTCGTAGAAGGGTTGTCCCTTGGCGCAGTGAAAGGATAGACGATGAGCACTCTAGAATTACGCGGTGTTACGAAGCGATATAAAAAAGAAACGGTCGTCGACAATGTGTCATTGACGGTAGCTGATGGCGAGACACTCGTTTTGTTTGGTCCATCAGGTGCCGGGAAAACTGTGCTCTTGCGGTTAATAGCTGGTGTGGTTGACCCAGAAGAGGGCCATATTTTTATAGATGATGAAGATATGGAAGGAGTAGAGGCTGAGCATCGTGGCGTAGGTATGGCGTTTCAAAACTTTGCGCTGTTCCCTCACATGAATGCATTTGACAATATCGCCAGCCCATTGACTGTAGGAAAACGCTCGCGCGATGAGGTTAAAGCCGGTGTGGAGCAGGTAGCAAAGTTATTAAAGATAGATCATGTGCTTCACCACACACCACGCGAACTATCCAACGGCCAAAAACAACGGACATCGCTTGCCAGAGCTCTCGCGGGTTCACCACCACTACTATTACTCGACGATCCACTGCGAAACGTCGATGCGAAACTCAGATTTGAGATGCGCCTAGAGCTTCCTTTATTACTCGAAGCCCAAGGGGCGACAGTTATATATGTAACGCAGGATTACAAAGAAGCGATGGCCCTAGGCCAACGCATTGCGGTCCTCTCAGAAGGCAAGATCGAACAAATCGGAACAACGGAACAGATCTATTTATCACCAAAAACCTTAGACATCGCACGGCTGTTTGGCGACCCGGTAATTAATCTTTATGATGTAAAAGGTAAACAAGATACCGATGGCGTGTTTGTTGAGCTGTCACAACAACGTTTGTCACTTGATGATAGTAAAGCCCAATGTATAGACAAAGACGCCGTGTTAGGCATCAGGCCAGAGAGTATTAAGTTTGTGCCAGAGAACACAGCCGGTTCGATACCCGTTGTTATCGAAGCAGAAACCCCACTCAATGAAAAAATCGTGACACTGGCGCTAACAGAGGGCGGTCGCGAAATGTTGATATCACGCCCGTCAGGCACAGCTGGCCCGACAGCAGGCAAAGCATTCGTTACGATAGACCAAAGTGCCTTACTAATTTTTGACAAAGCAACAGGCAACAACTTCGTTGAATCCACCAAAAGCGATACGGATCGGGAGGTTGCTGCATGAGCGACGTTCATTTGGATATACAGCAAGTCGATAAAATATACGGTAGTGGTGATGCGGCAGTTCATGCAGTTAAAGGCTTGTCGATGGCAGTGCGCAAGGGTGAGATCACCTCATTACTCGGCTCATCCGGTTGCGGAAAAACATCAACCTTAAGGATGATTGCAGGCTTTGAGTCTGTCTCCAAAGGCATCATTAAACTCGCCGGCCGGGAACTTAATAATTTAGCTCCTGTTAAGCGAAATGTCGCGATGGCGTTTGAAGGTTATTCGCTATATCCACCACTAACGATAAACGACAATATCGCGTTCGCACTTAAAGCATCAAAACTGAACACAAAGGAAATCGCCAGCAAGGTCAGTGAAGTGGCTGAAATGTTGGAGATTACCGATATTCTGGGTAGGTACCCAAGTTCTGTGTCCGGTGGCCAACAACAACGTGCATCACTGGGGCGTGCGCTTGTGCGCGATGCCGACTTACACTTGCTTGATGAACCCATGGGGCAGCTAGAGCCGCAACTAAGAGCATTGCTTCGTGGGCGTATAAAACACTACATCAAAGAAAACGGACTAACCGCTATTCTCGTAACACACGATCAGGCCGAGGCCAACGCACTGTCCGATCGTATTGCTGTTATGGAAGGCGGGTATCTGCAACAGTTTGAATCACCACAAAAGCTCAAAGATCATCCGGCTAATTTATTCACTGGGACATTTGTTGGAGAACCCCCAATGAACGTATTTGAAGCCAGCGTTGAAAGAGACTCTAATTCAGTACGATTCGAGCTGGATAACGATGTTTGCCTTACCTATGACGCAGCAGACTTCTCAACTAATGTGATTCAAGCGGCCCTGTCTCTAAAACATGTTGTTATCGGTGTAAGGCCGTATGCGATTAAACGCACCTCCAATGGTATTAAGGCGTCAGTCGTCGCTAATCATTGGCTCGGTGATCAATCCCACATTGCTGCAACGCTTGCCGGGCAATCCGTGATACTGGTTGAGCACGATCGCGCACCGGATAAATCGGGTGATGAAATATACATAAAGCTTGATCCAGATAATATCCACCTGTTCGATCGAGAAAGCGGTGCAGCCATATCACATGGTGCGGAACTAGCCCAATGAAAGATATTTTAATTGGCATAGATGCGGGCACATCGGTTATCAAATCTATCGCGTTTAGTCTTGATGGAAAACAACTAGCCGTGAGTTCAGTAGCTAATCATTATCAGATTCTCGATGGCGGAGCAGCGGAGCAAGATCTAGAGCAAACATGGCTTAGTACACTAGAAACACTTAAGGGTTTGGTAGCACAGATAGGCGATCTTTCGGAGCGCTTAGCGGCCGTAGCAATAACGGGCCAAGGCGATGGCACTTGGCTTATAGACAAAGATGGTCGCAGTGTTTGCCCAGCCTGGCTTTGGCTTGATTCGCGCGCCGGAAATCTGGTCGAGCAATATAGCCAATCGGAAAATGACCAAAGGCGCTACGAACTCACCGGCACAGGTTTTAACGCATGCCAACAAGGCGCTCAATTGCTGCTCATGAAACAACATCATGCGCAATTGCTAGATAAGGCAACCACTGCATTTCATTGCAAGGACTGGCTGTATTTTCAACTAACCGGAATACGAGCCACCGACCCTTCTGAGGGGTGCTTTACATACGGCAACTTCCAAAACCGCGAGTATTCGGATGAAGTCATCAGTTTATTAGGCCTAGAAAAGGAACAATCACTACTGCCACCTATGGTGGATGGCGCTAGCGAAAGTCACGGGCTTACATCTTCTGCTGCAACGCTTACCGGATTGCTCGAAGGTACACCCATCGTGTTGGCTTATGTTGATGTTGTGTGCACTGCGTTGGGGGCTGGGCTATACAATCCTTCTGAAGATACGGGTTGCACTATTGTCGGCTCCACTGGCGTGCACATTGGCCTAGCTCGCAGCCCTGGCGATGTAAACCTAAATAGTAAACGCACCGGCTATACAATGGCTATGCCCATACCGGGCTGCTACGCAAGCCTTCAATCCAATATGTCTTCTACGCTTAATATCGATTGGCTGATCGATATGATTACGGATGTCGTAGGTGAATACAGCGCAGGTGTTACTAGAGAAGATCTACTCGCCAGATTAGATGACTGGATGAATCAAGCGGCACCGGCCAATATTCTGTATCAACCCTATATTTCAGAAGCGGGAGAGCGGGGGCCGTTTATTGATAGTAATGCGCGTGCAGGTTTTATCGGTCTATCTGCCAAGCACCGGCTTCCCGATCTTATTCGAAGTGTTGTAGAAGGGCTGGCATTCGCATCTAAGGATTGTTACTTGGCAATGGGTGAGCTTCCTACTCAAGTTTGTCTAACCGGCGGTGCTGCAAGAAGTGATGTTTTACGTTCAATTTTTGGCAGCGTGCTCGGTGCGACGATAAAAACCAGTGATCGTAAAGAAGCGGGTGCTGCTGGGGCTGCAATGATGGCAGCAGTCAACCTAGGTTGTTATGACACCATGGATGCTTGCGTGAACGTTTGGGTGAGCCCGTATCTGGGAGAGCCGGAACCATTCGATCCATCTTTACATTCCATTTATGAAGAAGCGTTTTCTAATTATGTGAGTGCCAGATCAGCAATTGCACCGATTTGGAAAAGCATGGCTGATCATGCGGACGGTGAACATGCGTAAAGTGGCAATTATTGGCGATAACTTCATGCTGCCCTCTATTTTTGAACAAAAGCTTATCGAACACTGCGATGAAGAGCTCGATATCAAGTGTTTGACTCAGGATTGGCCTGATGTACCCATGGAACATGGATATGCAGTAGAAGGCATGGATGGCTTAAAAGAATACATGGGTACAGCACAAGAGATCGTTGACTTTATTGGCGATTCAGAAGTGTTGGTCACGCACCTTGCGCCAATGTCTCGCTCCATGTTACGGCAGCTTGAAACACTCAACATGATTGCCGTGTCACGCGGCGGCCCCGTTAACATTGATATTGAAGCTGCAAAAGAATGCGGTGTTCGAGTGGTTAATACGCCCGGACGTAATGCATCTGCCGTAGCCGAATTTACGCTTGGCGGGATACTCGCCGAAACACGCAAGATACGTGTTGGGCACGAGGCATTGCGTAAAGGCGAATGGCGAGGTGATCTCTACCGCGCCGATGCTACCGGTCGTGAACTAAATGAAATGACAGTGGGTGTTATCGGTTACGGCGATATAGGTAAACGTGTAGTTAGTCTGTTGCGTGCTTTTGGTACCCACGTGTTGGTGCACGACCCGTACATACAGCTTTCAGTTGATGACTTAAAAGCCGGGGTGGAACTCGTCAGCTTCGACTCATTACTGGAACGCAGTGATGTGGTGACGATACATGCTCGTGTAACACAAGAGACCACACACATGATGAACGCAGATGCGTTTGCAAAGATGCAACCAGGCAGTCTATTTGTTAATACCGCCAGAGGTCCGCTAGTAGACTACGATGCACTATACGAAGCCCTACATTCCGAGCATCTAGGAGGCGCAATGCTTGAAACGTTTTCCGTCGAACCGGTACCGGTAGATTCTGAATTAATTAAGTTACCCAACGTCACACTAACACCACACATAGCGGGCGCATCAATTAAAACAGTTACCTATGCAGCCCAACAAGCAGCGATCGAAGTGAACCGATTTTTTAATGGCATGGACCCCATAAACGGCAAGTAGCCCATGACGCCTAACAACAATACAATGCCCAGCTACGACCTTTGCATAATAGGTGGGGGTATAAACGGCGCGGGGATTGCACGCGACGCTGCCGGCCGGGGCCTTAGTGTTCTGCTCGTCGAAAAGGACGACTTAGGCAATGCCACCAGTTCGCGCTCGGGCAAACTAGTTCATGGCGGGCTACGGTATCTGGAATATTACGAGTTCCGATTGGTTCGCGAAGCATTAATTGAGCGCGAAGTATTACTCGAATCAGCGCCCCACATTATTTGGCCCATGCGGTTCGTTTTGCCTCACAGTGCTGAGGATAGGCCAGCATGGCTGGTGCGTGCCGGATTGTTTTTATACGATCACTTGGGAGGGCGTAAACGCTTACCGGGCACGCGCGTATTAAATTTACATACTAGCCCCGAAGGCGATGCCCTAAAACCTCAATACAAAAAGGCTTTTGAGTACTCAGATTGTTGGGTAGACGATGCCAGGCTTGTGTTGCTCAACGCACTGGATGCTTCTCAGCGCGGCGCTGACATTAGAAGCCGCACGATCTTTAAAAATGCCGAGCGAAAAAATAAGGAATGGTATATTCATCTCGAAAGCGCGTCATCAGGCGAGTCAGAAACAGTATCAGCGCGATGCCTGATCAATGCCGCCGGACCATGGGTTAATGACGTTATAGATAATGTTAATAAGGTTGATTCAAGTCGACAGGTCAGACTGGTTAAGGGTAGCCATATCGTTACTAAAAAGTTCTGGCCTGGGAATCATGCCTACTTGGTACAAAATACAGACAAGCGTGTCATTTTTATTAACCCGTACGAAGCTGACAAGGCACTCATTGGTACAACCGATATTCCATACGTTGGCGATCCGGGCCAATCGCATATTGATGATGCCGAGATCGATTATCTATTAGGCGTTGTTAATCGGTATTTTAAAAACAGCTTAAGTAAAGCGGATATTGTCGATACCTTTTCTGGTGTGCGCCCCTTGTACGATGACAGCTCGGACAACCCCAGTGCAGTAACAAGAGATTACTTATTCGATGTCGATAAAGGGGTAGATGAAGCGCCATTGTTATCTATATTCGGCGGCAAAATTACTACCTACAGAAAACTCGCTGAGCATGCATTCAATAAGCTTGATGACACTTTCCCCAAAATGGGCGGCCCCTGGACATCGTCTACTTGCTTACCAGGGGGCGATATACCAGATGCTAACTTCGACAAATTCTACTCAGCGCTTTTGGAGAAAAACCCCTCGTTGCATGCTGATCAAATTTATCATTACGCTCGGCTATATGGCACACGAGCGTATGAGCTATTAACCAATGTTAATGACGTATCAGATCTAGGTCTACAGTTTAGCGATCTGCTTTATGAACGAGAGGTTGCGTATTTGGTTGCAAAGGAATGGGCCACAACGCCTGAGGATATTTTGCAGCGCAGAACTAAGCATGGTTTACATATGTCTGCTGAACAAATCCATCTATTTACACGGTGGTTTGAAAACCAATTTGATAGTGCAAACACGCGCTATGATTTTGATTAACATATCGCCGGTGAGTGACTCAACGATAGTCATAGAACCACTACTATATTTTTAGTGACATAGATAAAACGTGAATTCAGAATCGAGCAAATACATAGGAATTGATGTTGGCACCTCGGGTGTGCGAGCACTTTGTATCAATGCGGATTTCTCAATATGCCACAGTACTAAGGCTACGTTTGATCATTTCAATGGCAATCGATCCAATCCTGCCGTATGGATACAAGCCGTTTCTCATGTGTTGGCCGATATCTTGTCTTGTGTCGATACGGCTTCGATTGCAGCGGTTTCGATTGACGGCACATCGGGCACCATGATCGCAACGGCTAAAGATGGTTCGCCACTCTCTATGGCAAAGATGTACAACGATAGTTGCGAAGAACAAGCTGTGCTGGAACAAATCAGTAGCCACGCGCCAAGAAGCTCAGCTGCTCACGGCGCATCGTCAGGCTTAGCCAAAGCTATTCAGCTAAGCCGTATCTCAGCCACTGCAGGGATTGCTCACGAAGCAGACTGGATAACAGCTGCACTATCTGGCGTCATTGGTTTAACTGATGAGAACAACGCGCTGAAAACCGGATACGACCCTGTGCAGTCTGCGTGGCCTGACTGGATCGAGCGAACTGAAATGAATAGTGCTTTGCTGCCAAAAGTACTGCGAGCCGGAGAACCCATCGGGCCTGCTATTGGCTACTTGGCTAAATCGCTTGGCTTATCAGAAAAGACACTTATCGTGGCTGGCACCACTGACGGATGTGCATCGTTTCTCGCCACCGGCGCGCAACACCCAGGTGAGGGCGTTTCAGTACTGGGCAGCACCTTAACCATTAAGCTTCTTTCGGATGTCCCCATTTTTGCTCCAGAGTATGGAATATACAGCCATAAAATAGGTGACACTTGGTTGGCTGGAGGCGCGTCTAATAGCGGTGGAGCAGTACTTGCTCATCATTTTAGTGACACACAATTGAATGAACTTTCCTCACGTATCGACATTAGTACCAACCCCGGGCTCGACTACTACCCATTGATTAAACCGGGCGAACGATTCCCTATCAATGACAATACCCTCGAACCAAAAATCACGCCCAGGCCAACATCGGATGAGGAATACTTGCATGGGTTGCTACAAGGTATTACCGATATTGAAAAACTCGGCTTTCAGCGGCTCACAGAATTAGGCGGGCCAAAATTAGTCACACTCAGAACAGTCGGCGGCGGTGCTAAAAACGACACATGGACGCAGCTTAGAGCTAAGGCGCTTGGCGTACCACTTAAAGACAGTATGTCTGTCGAAGCCGCTATGGGAGCTGCAATTTTGGCAAAACGGGGTGCGGCCGAAGCTGAGGTTGTACCTACGTGATAACTCAAGTTGACGGTCTTGGTGATCTGCTGAACCATTACGACACTTACCTTATCGATCAATTCGGTGTTTTGCATGATGGCGTAAACCCCTACCCAAACGCAGTTGAATCGCTTACGAAACTCAAAGCCTCGGGTAAAACTGTCGTGATTGTTTCCAACTCGGGCAAACGATCGGCTATCAACAGAACACGTATGAACACTCTAGGTATTGATGAGACGCTATACGACCATTTCGTCACCTCAGGCGATGTAGCGCACCAACATCTTCAAGATCATCTAGCAGGTAAAGCCACCCAATCGTGTTTTTTGATTTCACGAGATGATGATACTTCAGCCATTAACGACTTAGGTCTTAACTTAACTGACAACCCTGATGCTGCCGATCTGATCATCATCGGTGGTAGCGAGGGCGATATGTTTGACGAGCGGCACTATATGCAGCTGCTAAAAAAGGCGGCATCTAAAAACACATTGTGCTTGTGCACTAATCCGGATAAAAAAATGCTGACACCTGATGGTTTAAGGTTTGGTGCAGGGCGGATAGCGGAGATTTACGAAGAGCAGGGCGGTGATGTTGTGTGGATAGGCAAGCCTTATAAGGCAATCTATTCACATATATTCCAAATATTATCGCTAAAGAGTAAAAAGAGAACGCTGTGCATTGGTGACAGCATTGAACACGACATCGCTGGTGGAAAAGATAGCGAGTTGCATACCCTTCTGGTTAGAACCGGAATCGTGAGTGGTATTAGCTACAACGATTTGATGGGTCAGTTTGAATGTAAAGGTGTTACGCCAGATTATATTGCGGGCGAGTTTAGAATTTAGTATGAATAGAGCTTTAAACCACAATCAGCACGTGTAAGTGGTTACGTTTGGTGATACACCCCGCCGCCGCTTTAGCATCCAGTATTCTGCCATGTGTAAATGCTGATTTTCGACTAGATAAGGCAGTCACGCCTTGTGTATTAATGAATGAGTTTGCATAGCAACACGCTCTGTTATTGAACGCTTTAACGCATAACCACATGCGATTCCCGTTCCTTTGCATCCAGCGGTTCACCACCACCCTTTGGATCATTGGCATAATTGCCGTGTAGGTCGGCAACGGTCTGGGCCTGTTGTTTGTTCGCGTAGTCTGCGATAATACAGCCGGCTATCAAGGCGTATCATGCTCGGGTAGTCGTTGGTTTGATATCGAAAAGTGGGTGCGGAAAGCTGCAACCACACTAGCCTTGTTACCTTGATCATAGAAGCACAGCACCAAGACTCAAAGGAGAGCCATATGCTCGTCAATACACCAAGCGTATCGTTAGGCTGGCAAGCCAGTCCATTCAACTTACCAGACCCAAATGGTGAGTTTTTCTCGATGGAAGAGCTACGTGGTGAGAATGGATTGTTGGTTGCTTTTATTTGTAACCACTGTCCTTATGTTATTGCAGTAGG